>JAMDBH010000059.1 GCA_023487615.1 Gammaproteobacteria bacterium | reverse complement strand
CGTACACATGCAAGACGGAATGATCGTCTAAGTCTTGACGGACACAGACGATATACCTAGACTGGCATCCATCAGAAAATCAGAACCTCTTTTCTAGATTTTTTGTGAGGTAAGACGATGAAACAGAACTTTGGCCTCCAATTAGCGACCCCGGTAGGCAGCGTGGATGCCTATATCCGCGCAGCGAACGCCGTACCGGTGCTGAGCGCCGAGGAGGAGTTCGCCCTGGCGGTCAGTCTGCAGGAACACAACGACCTCAGTGCGGCGCAGCGCCTCATCATGGCCCACTTGCGTTTTGTGGTGTACATCGCGCGCGGCTATTCAGGCTATGGCTTGGCGCTGGGTGACCTCATTCAGGAAGGCAACATCGGTCTCATGAAGGCGGTGCGGCGCTTCGACCCCCACATGAAGGTCCGTTTGGTGTCGTTTGCCGTGCACTGGATCCGCGCCGAAATCCACGAATTCGTCCTGCGCAACTGGCGCATCGTCAAGATGGCGACCACCAAGGCGCAACGCAAACTGTTCTTTAATCTGCGCGGCGCCAAGAAACGCCTGGGCTGGTTCAACCAGGAAGAGGTCAATACCGTGGCGAAGGACCTCGGCGTGAGCCCCGAGGCCGTGCGCGAGATGGAGATACGTCTCAGCGGTCAAGACATCTCGTTCGATGCCGACGAGGACGATGAAGACGAGGCGCCCAACTTCGCGCCCGCCGCCTATCTGCAGGACTTGCGTATGGAACCCGCGCGGCAAGTGGAGCAGCAAGATACCACTGAAAGCGGCAGCGAACAGCTCAACCACGCCCTCGCCAACCTCGATCCACGCAGCCGCGACATCCTCGCCCGGCGCTGGCTGGCCGAAAAGAAATCCACCCTACAGGACCTCGCCAAACGCCACAAGGTTTCTGCCGAGCGCATCCGCCAGCTTGAAAACAACGCCATCAAAAAGCTGAAGGCGGCGCTAGCAGGCTGTTGAAAAACAGTCTGCGTGCAGCCCACGGATGGGCTGCCATTTTTCAAACACGCTGTATGTGTTTGAAAAATGGAGTAAAGCGAAAATGACATTTTTTGCTTTACGTGTTGAAAAAGCCCATGGAAGGACTTTTTCAACATCCTGCTAGCCGCTTGATGCCTATCTTTGAAGGTGACTACGCTGAGTCAGGAAGCGTAAGCAGTGTGGCGATCCTGTTTGGATCTAACGCTGCAAGATAAGGGATAGTGCCCAACAAGGGCGCTGAAATCCGTGCCTGCAAGGCCTCGATGTTCCGCGCCTGTTGGGGCATATTCGCAGTGATGCAATTCGCCACCCAGCCCGCCAGACGCGCGCCGTGCCGGGCAATGCTCTCGACCGTGAGTAAAGCATGATTCAGACAACCTAAGCGCAATCCCACGACCAGGATCACGGGCGAACCCAGTTGCTCAACCAAGTCTGCGCAGGTCTCATCCTCATTGAGCGGCACCAGCCAACCGCCCACGCCTTCCACAACCACCACGTCCGCGCGCTGTACGACATTGTCGTACAGCGCTTTGATATGCGAGAGATCAATCCGTATCCCGGCGTCTTGCGCGGCAAGGTGCGGGGCGATCGGCGAATGAAACAGATAGGGATTTACTTCTTCGTAGCCGAGCGGCAAGATGGCCTGTCGTTGCAACAGTAAGGCGTCTTGGTTGCGCAAGCCTTCACGGGTCTCGATCACGCCACAGGCTACGGGTTTCATGGCCGCCGTGCGATAGCCCGCAGAGGCGAACGCCTGCAACAGGCCCAGCGTTACCCAGGTCTTGCCCGCATCCGTGTCGGTGCCGGTGACGAAAAAGCCGCGTGTCATGCCGCTTTCCGTCTGACGTACAGGGACGAACTAATGTCGCGGGAGGCAGGATGCCGGGAGCGACCGCGTAAACCGGCAAGCGGGATTTTGACTACGCCGTCCTGAGTTTTTTGTTGGGCTGTGGTTTCCGGCGTCCAGGCGTGACCGTAGACGATCTCATAACTCGCGGGTAAGATCTCGTCCATGCGATATTTCTCATAGGCAGCGGTGAGCTGCCGCAAACGTCCCTTGCCGGTGAGTCCGTGCGGGCGGCCCGCCATGACGTTGTGCGCACCGATGTTTTTCAGATCGCGCATCAATTTATTGAGGTCAGGATAGGTCAGCGTATAACGCTCCACATCCATCACCGGATTGGCGAAGCGCGCGCGCACAAGGGCGTCGCCGATGTCGTGCATATCCATGAAGGCATTCACGTGACTGTACTGGTCCACTTTGCTCCAACTCGCGCGCAGTTCTTTGAGTGTGTCGGGGCCGAAGGTAGAAAACATCAGCAGACCACCGGGCCTGAGCACCCGGCAAAATTCGCTCAACGCTCGATCCAGGTCGTTGCACCACTGCAAACTGAGATTGGAAAAGATCATGTCCACACTGCCGGTCAGCAGCGGCAGCGATTCGATGTCGCCACAAACAAAGGTCTGGCGATGAGTAAACCATTTGCTTAAAAACGAAACCCGCTTGCGCGCCTCAAGCAGCATGCCGCGGGCGATGTCCAGGGCGATGACGGTGGCGCCGGGATAACGCTGGACGAGCGCCTTGCTGGGTGCGCCGGTGCCGGCGCCGGCATCGAGTATGAGGGACGGTTTCAGGCGCACCAGGTCGAGACGCTCCAGCATGCGGCGACCCACTTCGTGCTGCAATATCGCGTTTTTATCATACTTAGAGGCGGCGCTCTCGAAGGCACGCCGCATGAGCCTTTTATCGAGCCGGTAGAGTTCAGGAAGTTCAGTCATATAAAAATTCGTTGAGGGCTAGCAAAAATTCAGGGGGATGTGAAAGGAACGGCGCATGTCCCGACTTCGGCAGGGTGAACAATTTTCCATTAGGCAAATTCGCCGCCAGATAGTCACCGGCCTGTAATGGAATCAACGGGTCACGTTCCCCGGCGATTACCAGCGCCGGTGAGGTGATGCGCGCCAGATGAGCGCGGAGATCGGCGTCGCGCAGAATGTTTAATCCTCCCCGCAAAGCCACCGTTGTGGGCAGACCGTGGCGAAATACGGCATGGTTTAGGGCGGCAAGGCTTTCGTGTGCCCGTTCGCTGCCGCGCAATTGCAATGCGAGAAATCGCCTTATCGTTTTTTTGGCGTCGTGTTCCAGCTCTTGCGCAAATTGTTCCAACACCTCTGAGCTGATGCCGTGAGACCAATCGACAGAACATGTGAACTTTGGGGTACTCGCAACCAAGATCAGTTTTGTCACACGTTCAGGGTGGATCGCGGCGCATTGCATGGCCAGCATCCCGCCGAGCGACCAGCCGAGCCATATTGTTTGCTGGGGTACAACGGACAAGATCCGTTCGGCGAGAGTTTGCAGCGTGTATGATTCAGACATCGCCGCACTGCGTCCATGGCCGGGGAGGTCTATGCAGGTGACGCGGAAATTTTTTGCAAGGTGCGCGGCCGTTTCCTCCCATATCCCACCATGCAATCCCCAGCCGTGTAGTAGCACTATGTCCGGTCCATTGCCCAGCGTTTCACTATACAGACTCATGGAGCAACAACTTCGCTCAAGGCTTCCAACAGACGGTCTACGTGCTGTTCCGTGTGCGCGGCGGAAAGCGTGATGCGCAGGCGCGCCTGGCCTTTGGGTACAGTGGGCGGGCGGATCGCGTTGATGACGATGCCGCGCGTATAGAGTTTTTCGCTGAGCGTGAGAGCTTGCCTACTATCGCCAACGATGAGCGGCTGGATAGGTGTGGTTGAAGCTGCAATGGGTAAATTCAGTTGCGTTGCGCCTAGTCGAAAGCGTGCAATGAGTGAGAACAAATGTTCGCGCCGCCACTGTTCACTCTGTGAAAGTTTAAGGCTCATCCGCGCCGCCTCGGCGAGTGCGGGCGGCAGTGCGGTAGTGTAAATATAGCTACGCGCCTGTTGAATAAGTGTCTCGATCAACTCTTCACTTCCCGCGACAAACGCGCCAAAGACGCCGAAGGCCTTGCCCAGCGTACCCATAAGAACAGGAACATCGTCCGGGTTTATTGCGAGATGCTCCAAGGTTCCACTGCCGGTTTTTCCAAGCACGCCCAAGCCGTGTGCGTCGTCTATCATGAGACTGGCGTTGTAGTTACGCGCCAACTCCGCAAGCGCAGATACCGGCGCAAGATCGCCATCCATGCTGAATACGCCATCGCTGACAATGAGTGCAAGTTTGTCGGCGCGTACAAGCTGATTCCGTAACGTACTCATGTCGCCATGCGGATAACGCCGCAGCCGCGCGCGGGATAAAACCGCCGCATCAACGAGTGAGGCGTGATTGAGGCGGTCTTCGTACACCGTGTCGCGTGGACCCGTCAGCGCACCGATGACACCGAGATTGGCCATGTAGCCGGTGGAGAACAACAAGGCGCGGGGTCGCCCGGTGAACTCGGCCAGTTCTTCTTCGAGGGCGTGGTGCGCGGCACTATGGCCGGTGATTAAATGTGACGCGCCGCTTCCCACGCCGTAACGCGCCGCGCCGTATTGTAGCGCCTTGATTACCAGCGGATGGTTGGCGAGGCCGAGATAATCGTTGCTACAGAACGAAAGACAGTGTCGTCCGTCTATGATAATTTCCGCGCCTTGCGGGCTTTGCAGAATGCGGCGCTTGCGGTAAAGGTGTTGCTGGCGACGCTGCGCCAGTTCGGCGGCAAGTGCTGTGCGCATTACTTTCCCCACCGTCAGTGTGAGGTCAGGGGTGAGGCGTGAGGCGTGAGGTGTGAGGCGTCATTGATGAGAGTGATGGATACATCCCGAGCTTAACCAACAAAGTCTTGTCCTGCTCGATTTCCGGATTGCCGGTGGTGAGCAGTTGGTCGCCATAAAAGATCGAGTTGGCCCCGGCGAGGAAGCACAAGGCCTGCATCGTTTCCGGCATCTGCTGCCGACCCGCGGAGAGGCGGACCCGGCTGTTCGGCATCGTGATGCGCGCGACCGCGACGGTGCGTATGAATTCAAAAGGATCGAGTGGCTCCGTGCCGTGCAACGGGGCGCCGGGGACTTGCACTAGATTATTGATCGGCACGCTCTCCGGGTGCGGGTCGAGGTGGGCCAATTGCGCGATGAGTCCTGCGCGTTCGCGGCGCGTCTCGCCCATGCCGACGATGCCGCCGCAGCAGACTTTAATCCCCGCCGCGCGCACCTGCTCCAGCGTATCAAGGCGGTCTTCATAGCCGCGCGTGGAAATAATGTCGCCGTAAAATTCGGGTGAGGTATCGAGGTTGTGGTTATAGTAATCAAGCCCGGCCTCTTTGAGCTGTCCGGCCTGACCGTCTTGCAGCATGCCCAGTGTGGCGCAGGTCTCCAGGCCCAGTTCGCCCACGGCCTTGACCATCGCTATGACCGGCGCCAAATCTTTTTGTTTCGGTCCGCGCCAGGCCGCGCCCATGCAAAAACGTGTTGCGCCATTGGCCTTGGCGGCGCGAGCGGCTTCTAATACCGTTTCAAGCGGGAGTAATGCCTGATTTTCTACGCCGGTGTGATAACGCGCCGCCTGCGGGCAGTAACCGCAATCCTCCGGGCAGCCGCCGGTTTTGATGGAAATCAAGGTGGAGAGTTGTACCTCGCTGGGGTCGAAGTGCAGACGGTGAACAGTTTGGGCGCGAAACAGTAAATCGTTAAACGGCAATTCAAACAGCGCCTCAATCTCCGCAAGGCTGAATTTCTTAAGAGTATTTTGAGCGCCGGTCGCAGGGGACTCGAAGGCCGCATTGGGATAGTTCATAATCAGTGCATCATAGCGTCAGTAACAGGGCTGTCAACCTGATATGAGTCTTTTGGTTAACGATTGGGCAAAAAAGATACAATACTGGTTGTATCCTCCCGCCTGCGTCCTGTGTGGTAGCGCAGTTAAAGAGGGTGATTTGTGCAGCGGCTGTGCGGGCGAGCTTCCTTATAATGCCGCCGCGTGCGCACGCTGCGCCTTGCCGCTGCCAAGCGCGGCCGAACTCTGCGGGCAATGCCTGCAAGACCTGCCCAGCTATGACAGCGCGGTAAGCCTGTTCCGCTACGCCTATCCGGCCGATCATCTGATTTTGCGCTTGAAGTTCCAGGCGCAACTTCACCTGGCGCGCGCGTTGGGTGAGTTACTGGCTCGACATCTCAAGCGCGAGATACAGACGATGCCGGAGATCATCATTCCCGTGCCGCTGCATCGCACCCGCCTGCGGGAGCGCGGCTTTAATCAGGCCCTGGAAATCGCCCGGCCCATCGCGCGTAGTTTGAGCATTCCGGTGGACTATAAAAGCTGCGAACGGGTGCGCAAGACCCCGGCGCAATCGTTACTGCCCGCCGCCGAGCGGCGCAAAAATATCAAAGGTGCGTTTCGCGTTACACGGCCCATAGCAGCGCGGCATGTGGCGATTCTGGATGACGTGATGACTACCGGTCACACTGTGCAGGAATTGGCCGCGACACTGCGCAAAGCGGGCGTGGAGAGAGTTGATGTGTGGATAGTGGCGCGGGCGGCCTGGGAATAGTGACAAGCGCTTCATGAGCCATCGAATAATATCCATTGACGGTATTATCTCAATGAGATAATATTCAGTTCTGTGATTAAGACCTTCAAGTGCAAGGAAACCAAGACACTTTTTCATGGCCGCTTTTCCGCAAAATTGCCGCAGGCGATTCAACGCAAAGCAGTTATTAAACTCAATATGCTGCATGCCGCTACCCGTCTGGACACATTGCGTGTGCCGCCATCTAATCATTTAGAAGCGCTGCGTGGCGACAGGAAGGGTCAGCACAGTATCCGCATCAATGAGCAATGGCGGGTTTGTTTCGTGTGGCGAGGAAGCAATGCCTTTGAAGTTGAGATCGTTGATTACCATTAAGGAACCTCTGATTAAGTCAGAGGTTCCTGCGGCGCAGGGAAGCGCCGCCATATTTCAAACACGTATGTGTTTGAAATATGAAGAAAAGCAAAAACGATGTTTTTTCTTTTCGTGCTCTGAATAAGTTCTGGATGGACTTATTCAGAGCTTCCTTAAGGAGAAGCTATGACTAAACGCGATTTCCTCCCAATTCACCCCGGCGAAATTCTTTTGACAGAGTTTCTTGAGCCCCTGTGCGTGAGCCAGTACCGGCTTGCCAAGAGCATTAAGGTTACGCCGCGCCGCATCAATGAAATTGTGCATGGCCGCCGCGCCATTACAGCGGATACCGCGCTCCGGCTCGGCCGGTTTTTCGGCATGGAGGTGGAATTCTGGCTTAACTTACAGTCTCATTACGATATGGAAGTCGCGCACGCTGCCTTGAAAGGCCGCTTGGAGAAGGATGTGCAGCCCTTAAAAGCCGCATAAAAACGGTGCAGGAAGTGGACCGGCCCGCATGACACACCCCTTGACGGGCCTGCTACAGGGGCAGTAGTCTAGCCTTCACAGCATTGTAATAATCAGCGTATAGCCTGTAAGCGAAGATCGTAAGCGAAGATCGGCTTTCTTAACCTGACCAAGAGGAAAGAAACATGCGCCTTCCAAGCAAACTTTGCATAGGTCTATACCTAGCGGTCTCACTGGCCTCGACCGGGCTCTATGCCGCTGCCCCCCAACAGGTGGCAAGCCGGAAATAACCGAGCTGATTCTGCTCTACAATAAAAACGCCACGGCTGATCCCGCCACCCCCGATGAACTGATTGCCGCCGCCAAGAACCCGACTGCCGATGCGCGTAACCAACGTCTGTCTAGCCGCCTAGGCAACCCCAAAGACGCCCGCTACTTGATTCACCAGCGCGTCGAATTTCCGCCCCTACTACCGGGACCACGCGAAGAGCCACCGGAGGTTAAACTCCAGCAATACGTTGTCCTCAGTTTCCCGAGCGCAGCGGAAGCCGGGCAAACCAAGGGCAGATTGGCGCAGGATCCCAACATCCTCTGGGTAGGTGAGAATGGTTCTGTGGAGTTCTCGGTCACCCCCAGCGACCCCTACGTGCAACCGGTCACCTCCCCGTTGGGCTACCAATGGGGTCTTTATGCTCTCAACATGTTCCCCGCCTGGGATATCGTGCGCGGCAGCGCCTACATCGGGCATATTGATTCTGGTATTCAAATCAATCACCCCGATCTCGTTGGAAAATACCGTCCGCAATTTGCCTACAATGCGGCCACCCCTGGGGCGTCGGTGGATGAGTATCCGTTTTTCTTTAATGCAGCAGGCCACGGCACTCATACTGCGGGGATTATTGCAGCGGAGACAGCCT
>JAMDBH010000035.1 GCA_023487615.1 Gammaproteobacteria bacterium | reverse complement strand
TTACGTCTTCGGTTACGGTATGGACTATCACACCTATCTGCGCAATGCGCCCGGCATTTTTGCCGTAAAGCACAACGAGTAAATTCAATGACTGAGCTGGCGATTATCGGCGGCACCGGATTAAGGTCGTTAAAATCACTGCAAATCACCGAGCGTGTAGTAGTGCATACGCCCTATGGCGAGCCCTCGGGGCCGCTTACTATCGGCATGTTAGCGGGCAAGAAGGTCATCTTCATTGCCCGCCACGGTTACCGTCACACCATTCCGCCGCACGAGATCAACTATCGCGCGAATTTGTGGGCGCTTAAATATTCGGGTGCGCGTAAGGTCGTCGCAGTTGCGGCGGTAGGCGGGATCCGCGCCGATCTGAAGCCGGCCGATATCGTCATTCCGGACCAGATCATTGATTACACGGCTGCGCGCGCCCAAACCTTTTTCGAAAGCGGTCAGAGTCCAGTTACACATATTGATTTTACGCATCCTTATAGTCAATGGCTGCGAGAGTTGCTTATCTGTAGTTGTCAATCGGTGGGACTGCAAGTTCATGTGGGGGCTACCTATGGCACGACACAAGGTCCGCGCCTGGAAACCGCCGCGGAGATCAATCGCATGGAACGTGACGGCTGTGACATCGTCGGTATGACCGGCATGCCGGAGGCCGCGCTGGCGCGCGAGATGGAAATGGATTATGCCACCTGTGCGGTGATCGCCAATGCCGCGGCGGGGCGTGGCGCCGGCGACATCACCATGCAGGAGATCGAGCAAAACTTAAAGGTAGGCATGGAAAAGGTACGTCAGTTGTTGGAACACGTGATACCACTTATTTAACGAAACATGGCAGTCAGACAAGTCCTCCTCATGGGTCACCCGCTGCTCCTGCAAAAGGCGCGGCCGGTCACCCAATTCAACACCCCCGAGCTCAATACGCTCATCGCCGACATGTTCGACACCATGGCGGCGCAGATCGGCGCCGGTCTTGCCGCACCGCAGATCGGCGTGAGTCAACGTATAGTGATCTTCGGCGTGGAAAGCAATCCTCGTTATCCCGACGTCGAAGCTGTGCCCACTACCGTGCTCATCAATCCTGAAGTCGAGATCTTGGGCAAGGAGACCGATGAAATGTGGGAAGGGTGCCTAAGCGTGCCCGGCATGCGCGGCTTGGTCGAGCGCTACACGCACCTGCGTTACACCGGCTACGATCAACACGGTAACCGCTTCGAGCGCGAGGCGCGCGGCTTTCACGCCCGCGTGGTGCAACACGAATGCGACCACCTGGACGGCATCCTCTATCCGCGCCGGATTAAGGATCTGCGCCTGTTCGGTTTCACCGAAGAACTGTTTCCCGACGCGGCGAAAGTGGATACTCCGCCTGAGTGATGAGATGCTGGGATTCAGGGGGTAGGTGCTAGTAGTGGGGGTCAAAACAGTTCAAGCTGTGCCTTCTGATTGGCAGGAGGTCTGAACTTCGTCACATCTAATCGGCTGTGTTGTTTGTTCAACCCCAGGCGCTGACAGGCGAGACGGAAACGCTGCGCCATCATCTCGGCATAATGCCCCTTGCCAGTCATGCGCTCTCCAAAGCGTGCGTCATATTCTTTGCCGCCATGCGACTGCCGCAGCAGGCTCAGCACATGGCCGCTCCTGCCGGGTTCGTGCGTCTCCAGCCATTCTTTGAATAATTCCTTTACCTCGAGCGGCAGGCGCAACAGCACATAAGCCGCCCATTGCGCGCCGGCCTGGCGACAAGTCTCCAAAATCGCCTCCATTTCGGAATCAGTCAGCGCGGGGATGATGGGCGCGACCAGCACGCCCGAGGAGATCCCAGCCTCGCTCAACGCCTTTAAGGCCGCAATGCGCCGCTCCGGCGCAGACGCGCGCGGCTCCATCCGGCGGGCCAGCTTGCGATCCAAAGTGGTCACCGAGAGCGACACATGGGCAAGCCCGCGTTTTGCCATGTCCGTCAATATATCCATATCTCGCTCGATCAACGCCGATTTCGTGACGACGCTCACCGGATGATTGCAGGCGCTTAATACTTCCAGAATCTGCCGCGTGATGCGATAAGTGCGCTCAATAGGCTGATAAGGATCCGTGTTGGTGCCGAGCGCAATCGGCTGGCATTGATAACCCGGTCTACTGAGTTCCTTTTCCAGCAACGCCGCCGCATTGGGCTTGGCAAACAACTTGGTTTCAAAATCCAAACCCGGCGAAAGGCCAAGATAGGCGTGCGTAGGCCGCGCAAAGCAATACACACAGCCATGCTCGCAACCACGGTAGGCGTTGATGGAGCGGTCAAAGCCCACATCGGGCGATTTGTTGTAATTGATGACGCTGCGTGTCGTGTCGAGTGACACCGTGGTTTTGACGGGCGGCAACTCCTCGTCAACAGTGCCCCAACCATCATCAAACATTTCATGGCGCTGAGCTTCATAGCGCCCATCCTGATTACTCAGCGCGCCACGGCCTTTTTGGGTGTGTACCGGATTCATTTTAGGGGCCGATAAAGACAAGCTCACCGGGTTTCAGGCTTGTAAGTTTCTCCATAAGCTTGAACGCAAGAGGTTGAAGGTCTTTTAGGCTGTTGCTCTGTGCCTGGAGGATGACTACCGCGACACTGAATTTGGGCAGGTTTTGTTGAAATGACAAGTTACGATCAACGGTCACGAAAACATCAAAATCTTCTTCTGCCAGCGTCAGCAATTCGCCGTTTTTGATAGTTGCCCAGCCCATTTGAGGGACGGTTCTCACAAAATGTCCGCTGATCAGTTTCGCAAAACGGCGGTCAATACACTCATCAACCAATATCTTCACGTCAGGGCGGTTACCATTTTATTTTTGGCTTGCTCGAGAAAGGCGACAACCTGTTCTCGAGTCACTGTCGGAAAACCTTCAAGGAAATTATCAATGGTCTCTCCGCCTTCGAGATAATCAAGCAAAGTCTGGATAGGTACTCGGGTGCCTGCAAAAACGGGAGTCCCGCCCATCACGTCAGGCGAGATCGAAATGATTGGTTTGTCCATAAAAGTTAATACCCTCATGGTTATACATAGACCAAGGTCATTATATACCCAGAAAGCCAGGCCGTGGTCTAACCACCCGCAGATAAGGCCTGTAAAATCTGTTCAATAGCCTGAATGCGCGCCGTGGCGTCCGGCAACGATTTAATAATACGCAATTTATTTTGCCCGTCCAGTTTGTAAGTCTTGGGGTCGCGCTGGATAAGGAAAATAATTTTCCCCGGTTCCACAGAGGGTCTATCGGTGAAGGTCAGACGTGCGCCGTGTTCGCCGGCCTCGATCTTGCGTATCCCGAGCGGTTGGGCCAGCAATTTAAGCTCGGTGATTTTGAAGAGTATCTTGGCCGGCT
Source organism: Gammaproteobacteria bacterium (assembly GCA_023487615.1). The sequence goes on along the minus strand of JAMDBH010000035.1, from coordinate 5,050 downwards.
GCGGCAACAGGCCGAAGCGGTCTATCATCTCGACTTGCAGTTCGCGCAGTTCGTCTTCGGAGGCCGCACTGGCGATACGTTTATAGAGTATCAGCCGCGTATGCACATCAGGCAGGTAATTTTCCGGTATCAATGCCGGAATGTGCAGATCAATCTCAGCGCCGTGATCGAGCGGACGATCCAATTCAGGCTCGCGGCCTGATCTAAGTGCCTTGACCGCCCGTTCCAGCAGTTCAGTGTACAGTGTGTAGCCGACCTCTTGTATCTGACCGCTCTGTTCTTCGCCGAGCAGTTCGCCTGCACCGCGGATTTCCAGATCGTGCGAGGCGAGGGTGAAGCCGGTGCCGAGATCCTGAATGGACTCTATCGCCTCCAGGCGTTTGAGTGCGTCGGCGGTGATGGCGTTACGCGGCGGGATGATGAGGTAGGCATAGGCGCTGTGGTGGGAACGGCCCACGCGGCCGCGTAGTTGATAAAGTTGCGCGAGACCGAATTTATCGGCCCGATTGATGACGATGGTGTTGGCGCTCGGCACGTCTATGCCGCTCTCGATGATGGTGCTGCATACCAGCACGTTGAAACGTTGATGATAGAAATCGAGCATCACCTGTTCCAGCTCGCGCTCACGCATCTGGCCGTGCGCGACGCGTACGCCCGCCTCCGGCACCAGCGCCTCAATCCCTTGCGCCATTTTCTCAATGGTATCGAGGTCGTTGTGCAGGAAATACACCTGGCCGCCGCGTTTGATCTCGCGTAACACGGCCTCCTGGATAAGTGTCTTGTTCCATTCGCGCACAAAGGTCTTGACCGCGAGACGGCGTGCTGGCGGGGTTGCGATGATGGAGAGGTCGCGCATGCCCGAGAGCGACATCGAAAGCGTGCGCGGGATGGGCGTCGCGGTGAGAGTGAGCACATCCACCTCGGCGCGCAATTGTTTGAAGCGTTCCTTTTGTTGAACGCCGAAACGGTGCTCCTCGTCTATCACCACCAAACCCAGGCGTTTGAATTTGATGTCCGATTGCAGGAGCTTGTGGGTGCCTATGATGATGTCCACGCTTCCGTCGGCCAGCCCGTTGATGACCTCGTCATGCTGTTTCTTGGAACGAAACCGCGACAGCACCTCGACCCGCACCGGCCAGTCGGCAAAGCGATCCTTGAAGTTTTGATAGTGCTGCTGGGCGAGTAACGTCGTCGGTACCAGCACGGCGACTTGTCTTCCTCCCTGCACCGCGACAAACGCGGCCCGCATCGCCACCTCGGTCTTGCCGAAGCCGACGTCGCCACAAATTAAACGATCCATCGGTTTATCGGTGCGCATATCGGCGAGCACGCTCTCGATAGCCTCCAATTGATCGGGCGTCTCCTCGAACGGAAACGCGGCGGCGAAGGTGGCGTATTCGTCTTCACCGAGAGAGAAGGCATGTCCCTTGCGCGCGGCGCGCCGGGCGTAGATCTCCAACAGCTCGGCCGCGACATCGCGTACCTTTTCCTGCGCTTTGCGCTTGGCGCGCTGCCACTGGTCGCTACCCAGCCGGTGCAGAGGGGCATTCTCCGGCGCCGCGCCCGTATAGCGGCTGATGAAATGCAAAGAGGCGACGGGCACATAGAGTTTGTCCCCGCCCGCGTATTCAAGCGTGAGAAACTCCGTCTCCAAATCGCCGACCTGCAACACTTGCAGGCCCAGATAGCGGCCGACGCCATGATCTTCATGCACCACCGGCGCACCGATATGCAGCTCGGTCAGGTTGCGGATGATGTTCTCGGTGTCGCGGGCGCGTGTCTTGCGCCGGCGCCGTTGCATCACCCGCTCGCCGAACAACTGAGACTCGGCCACGATGGCCAAGTGCGGCTCTTTTAAGAGCAAGCCCTGCTCCAGCGGCGAGACGGAGATGCCCAGCCTTGCTTCGGATTCCAGAAAGGCCTGCCAATTGGGGAACAACACGGGCTGCCACCCCCGGCCGCGCAGCATCTCCAATAAGGTCTCGCGGCGGCCCGTGGTCTCGGCGGCGAACAACACGCGGCCGTCAAACTCTTCCAGAAATGTGCGCAGCGCCGCCATTGGATCGGCCGCCCTCGCATCCAGGGTCAGCGCAGGCGGGAGCTGTGTGTCGTAATTGACGAGGTTTCGGTGAGCGCCCTGTTCGATCTTAAAACGCTGCGTAATGACTTGCGGAAAGGCGCTGAGTGCGTTATCCAGTTCCTGGATTTTCAGAAAGAGTTGCGAGGGCGGCAGCAAGGGACGTTCGGTATCGTGGCGGCCCTGTTCATAGCGCTCCTCGATCTCTTGCCAAAAGCGTTCCGCCGCCGCTTCCACACCCTCGCTGATCATCACCAGACTTGAAGACGGCAGATAATCGAACAGGGTAGTCATATGTTCGAAAAACAGCGGCAAATAGTATTCGACGCCGGGCGGCGCCAGGCCCTTGCTCACATCCCGATAGAACGGCGAGCGCTGCGGGTCGCCTTCGAAGTGCACACGCCAGGCCTGACGAAAGCGCGCGATGCCTTCGTCGTTGAGCGGAAACTCGCGCGCGGGCAGCAGGCGGATGTGCTTGACCGTCGCAGTAGTGCGTTGAGTTTCGGTGTCGAAGGTGCGGATCGTATCCACCTGGTCGTCCAGCAGATCCACGCGATAGGGTTGCGCGGCGCCCATCGGGAACAAGTCAACCAGCCCCCCCCGCACCGCAAACTCGCCATGCTCCATTACCTGTGAGACGTACTGATAGCCGGAGGATTCGAGCCGCTTGCGCAGCGCCGTGAGATCCAGTCTTTCTCCCAGCTCCAGCAACAAGCTATTGGCAGTCAGATAGTTCTGTGGAACGAGCCGCAGCATAAGGGTCGTCAGAGGAACGATCAACACCCCTCGCTGTAAACCCGGCAAACGATACAGCGCCTCCTGGCGTTGCGAGACGATGTCCTGGTGAGGAGAAAAATTGTCGTAGGGCAAAGTCTCCCAATCCGGAAAACTCAGCACGGGCAGGGCAGGGTTATCGCCTATGTAAAAGCGCAGCTCATACTCCAGCCGTTGCGCCGCCAGCGTGTCCTCTGTCACCACCAGCAATGGACCGGCATGCCGGCGCGCGGCGGCCAGTGCCAGGATGTTTATTACCATATTAAAAACAATAACCTATAGATAATTGTTGGTGTCGCAACACCGATCCAAAATCGGCTGAGCAGGGCATATTGACAATGTGCCCTGAGCACATACATACTGGTTGGTATGTTGGATGGCGCATTAGATTATGAACAATCACTATTTGCCACATAGAAATTCTGGATATTGTCCGGGTTATCCTGCTTATAGGCAACCGTATGTCTACCGTGCACGCCCGTAATCCCGATCAGACTCGGCAAATCCTGCTCCAGGCTGCTCTGGAGGAGATCCACCAGTGCGGCTTTCAGGCCGCGAGTCTCAGTAATATCCTCGCCAAGACCGGGCTTACCAAGGGCGCACTGTACCATCACTTTCCCGACAAGCTCACACTGGGCTACGCGGTGGTGGAGGAGCTGATCGAGCCTGAAGTACACGCCAAGTGGGTACAGCCTCTGCTTGACTTCGATAACCCCATAGACGGTCTGCTGTATGTGATAGAGGAAGAGGGAAAGAAGCTTGATCCCTGCGGGTGCAACGCCAATGAGCTATTTTTGGGTTGCCCCCTGAATAATCTTGCCCAGGAGATGTCACCCGTGGACGAGGGTTTCCGCACGCGCATCCAGCGCATTTACGCCATGTGGCGTGCAGAGATCGGCGCGGCCTTGGTGCGCGGACAACAAAGCGGCAAGGTGCGAGCGGACATAAACCCCGATGCGGCGGCAACCTTCACCGTAGCGGCATTGGAGGGCTGCATCGGCATGGCGAAAAACGCGCGCGACATCAAGCTGCTGTATACCTGCGGCGCCGGATTGATTCAATATCTTGAGAGTTTGCGTCCATGAATAAACCGCTCATGCCTTCCTCATCCGACCAAGCCAACATTGCCTATGGACTTACGCCGCTACCTTAACAGGCCGGACACCGCCGGCGTCATCGCGCCGCCACCGCTGATTTATTTGAGCGGCTGGCTGCTCGGCTGGTTGCTTAATAAGGTTTACCCGATCGCATGGTTGCCGGATGCGCTGACATGGCCGCTGGGTGCGGTGCTTATTGGCTGCGGTGTGTTGTGCGCAGCCTCCGCCTTTCTTGCCTTGCGTCGGGCGCGCACGCCGGTGGACCCCTATAGTCCCACTACGGAGATAGTCAGCGAAGGTTCCTACCGCTTCAGTCGTAATCCGCTGTATCTCGCGCTCTCAGTGTTCTATACCGCTGCCGCCGCCATTGCCAACATGCTATGGCCGCTGCTGCTACTACCTTTTGTCATATGGGGAATTCAGCGCGGTGTGATTTCCCGTGAAGAACGTTACCTGGAGAACAAGTTTGGTGAGGCTTATCTACAGTATAAGGCCAAGGTAAGGCGCTGGCTTTAATCTTGAGACGATGTACATGGAGACCAACATGAAAAACAATAAAATCATTGCTGTATTCGCGGAATCAATAATACGATTCCGCTGGTGGGTGATGTTGATCACGGTGTTGCTGGTGGCGGTGAGCGGCAGCGGAATACGATTTCTGGAGTTTAGTAATGACTACCGGGTATTTTTCAGCAAGGAAAATCCTGAGCTGGCCGCCTTCGAGTCGCTGCAAAACACCTACACCAAGAACGACAACGTGCTGTTTGTCATCGCGCCCAAGGACGGCAAGGTGTTCACGCGCGAAACGCTCGCCAGTATTGAGTGGTTGACCAAGGAGGCCTGGCAGATTCCTTATTCGAGCCGCGTGGATTCCGTCACTAATTTCCAGCACACCGCGGCGAACGGCGATGATCTGGTGGTGCGCAATCTGGTCAAGGACGCGCAGTCCATGCCGGATAAGGAGCTGGAGCGCGTCCGGCGCATCGCGGTGGAGGAGCCGCTGCTGCTCAACCGGATCATCAGCCCCAGGGCGCATGTGACCGGCGTCAACGTAAACATCATTTTGCCCGGTAAAAAGCTGAGCGAAGGGCCGGAAGTGGTG
>JAMDBH010000130.1 GCA_023487615.1 Gammaproteobacteria bacterium | reverse complement strand
TGTTCACGACTTGGAATCCATATCGCGCACCCGCCGTTTGCAACATGGCGAAATCTCCCCGGCGGTCATGCCCGAAACGAAAATCGTCGCCGGCCACCAGATAGCGCACCCCTAGTCCCTCCACCAGCAGTCTTTGTATGAAATCCTGTGCCTCCATACTGGCCAGTTTCTCATCGAAGCGCAGACACACCACCCGATCCACCGAGTAGCGCCGCAAGGCCTGCATTTTTTCCCGGAACCGGGTCAACCGGGCCGGGCTCTGGCTATGGGCGAAAAACTCCCGCGGCTGCGGCTCAAAGGTCACTACCACGGAAGGCAATCCAAGCTCGGCCGATTTCTCGGCTAGCTGGCCTAATACCGCCTGGTGACCGAGATGCACTCCGTCAAAGTTGCCGATGGTCGCCACACAACCGTGGTGGCGAGTGCGCAGATTGTAAAAACCTCGGATAAGCTCCATGTAGCCACACGCGTATTTATAAAACGCTTATTGTAACGAACATCCTGTAGGGCACCTCTAAAAATAGTGGATTTTGTCTTTAGGCAAGGCGGAATTCTGCGAGAAAGCGGAGTGTACACGGCAGTACATGAGCATTTCGAGCAGAATTCCAACGCCGCCTAAAGACAAAGGACGCATTTTTAAAAGCGCCCAGGAATACGACCTTTTAGGCCGCGCATAAGCTTTGCCATGCCGCCTTTGGAGACTTGTTTCATCATCCGTTGCATCTGTTCAAATTGTTTTAGCATGCGGTTTACGTCCTGTATCTGGGTGCCGGAGCCCGCGGCGATGCGGCGCTTGCGGGAACCCTTGATGAGATCCGGCTTGTGCCGTTCCTGGGGCGTCATCGAGTTGATCATCGCCTCAAGGCGGAGGGTTTCGCGGTCATTGATCTGGCTCTTCACCGCCTCCGGGACATTGGACATGCCGGGCAGCTTGTCCATCAGACCCGCCATGCCACCCATCTTGCGCATCTGGCGCAGTTGATCGCGGAAGTCCTCCAGATCGAAGCCTTTGCCCTTCTTGAGCTTGGTGGCAAATTTCTCGATGTGCTGATGATCCACCGTGTGTTGAGCCTCTTCGATAAGGCTTAGCACATCACCCATCCCCATGATGCGCGAGGCGATGCGGTCGGGGTAAAAGGGCTCCAGGGCCGTGGTCTTCTCACCCGTGCCCAGAAATTTGATGGGTCTGCCGGTGATGTGCCGGATCGAAAGCGCTGCTCCGCCCCGCGCGTCGCCATCGGTCTTGGTGAGAATCACGCCGGTCAAGGGCAAGGCGGCGTGGAAGGCGGCGGCGGTATTGGCGGCGTCCTGGCCGGTCATGCTGTCCACCACGAATAAGGTCTCCACAGGCAACAGTGCGGCGTGCAGACGGCGGATTTCATCCATCATATCGGCGTCTATGTGCAAACGTCCCGCGGTGTCCACCAACACCACGTCCAGCAATTGTTTGCGCGCGTGTTGCAACGCCGCTTGCGCTATCGCCACCGGATCTTGGGAAGCATCGCTGGAAAAGAAATGGACGCCGACATCCTCGGCCAGGACCCGAAGCTGCTCGATGGCGGCCGGACGATAGACATCGGCGCTTACCACCAACACCGACTTTTTCTTACGCTCCTTGAGCCAGCGCGCCAGTTTGGCGACGGTGGTCGTCTTGCCGGACCCTTGCAGACCGGCCATAAGAATCACCGCAGGGGGCGGGACATTGAGATTCAGTTCTTCGCTCGACTCACCCATCACCTTGATAAGCTCATCATGCACGATCTTGATGAGCGCCTGACCGGGCGTCAGGCTCTGCATGACCTCCTGACCCACGGCGCGCTCGCGCACATGCTCTACAAACTCACGCACCACGGGCAGGGCGACATCCGCCTCCAGCAAGGCCATGCGCACTTCGCGCAGACTGTCCTTGATGTTGTCTTCGGTGAGCCGCCCTTGGCCGCGCAGGTTTTTCAGGGTGCGGGCAAGGCGCTCGGTCAGGGTGTCAAACATGATTAATCCTAAAAAAATCTTGAACCGCAGAGGACGCAGAGAATACTGAGAAAAAATCCTTAGCTCGTTGCGCCGCGTCACCCGCAGGGTGAGCGGGTTTGTGAATCTGACCAGTTGAATCTCTTTGCGTTCTCCGCGCCCTCTGCGGTGAAACGCCGTTTTTAGGCTAATTGCTAACGAACTGTTCGGAAAAACGCATTATAACCTTGAGGCCGGGGTGATTATCGGTAAGTTCCAGTTCGGCGTGATGCAACTGCGCGACGGCGCGCACCAGGCTCAAACCCAACCCGCTGCCGGGTGTGCTGCGGCTTGTGTCCAGGCGCACGAAGCGCTCCAGCGCTTGTTGCCGCAACGCCTCCGGGATGCCCGGGCCGTTATCGGCCACGTTGATTTCAAGCTTACTATTATAGCGTGCGGCTGTGATCTCGATAAGTCCGCCCGGCGGCGTGTATTTGATGGCGTTGTCGAGCAGATTGGAAAGCGCCTGCGCAAGCAACTGACGGCTGCCGTAAAGACTGAGGTCTCCCTGAATACGGCTGCTGAATGTATGGTTGCGATCCTCGGCGAGAGGCTGATAAAGCTCGGCGATGTCGCGCACGATAGCGCTGAGGTCTACCCTCTCCCAATCATTGCGGCGTCCGCCGGCCTCCGCATGGGCGATGCCGAGCAGGGCGTTAAAGGTGTCGAGCAACCTGTCCACCTCGGCAAGCGACTGCTCCATCACGCTGCGGTATTCCTCGACGGGGCGTTCGCTGAGTTGCGCAAGTTCCAGCCGGCTGCGCAGACGGTTGAGCGGGCTGCGCAAGTCATGGGCGATGCTGTCGGTGACCAGGCGCGTTGCGTCCATGAGATGTTCGATCTGATCCAGCATCCGGTTGAGATTCTCCGCCAGCTCGTCGAACTCGTCGCCGCTGCCCGTCAGAGATATGCGCCGGGTGAGATGCCCGGCCATGATCGCCCGGCTGGTGCGGTTGATGCCGTCTATGCGATGTAGCACATTGCGGCTCATTGCCAAGCCGCCCAGCAAACCCAGGGTAAGCGTGATGCCGAGCGCCCATAGCAGTGTGAGCAACGTGTAGCGGCGCAACTCTTCTCGCTCGTGCAGCTCACGCCCCACCACGAGGTAGTAACCGCCGGGCAAGGCAGTCGTCAAGATTCGTGCCCGATGGGCTTCCTCTTCTTCATCATGGTGATTGCCGTTGGCGGACAGGGCGATGCGGGACCAGCCGGTGACCGAGGGCGACGCGCCTCTCCGGATCTTCATGTTGCCGGCCAGTTGCGTTTGACCCGGGCTCGCTAAAAGATAAACACGCTCTGTTTCATCTCCCGCCGCGCTGCGGCGATCTATACTGCGGCGCAGCTCATCAAGCCCGCCCTGACGATATACATCGCGCAAGGCATCGGTCTCCGCCATAATTCCCATATCCGTTTGCTGGTCCATATAGCGGGTAGTGGTCCAATAAATAAAACCCAGCAGTACGGCATTGGAGACTCCGAACAGGCCGACATACAACAGGGTCAGGCGGAACGCTGTAGTGCGTAGTAGATTAGGCAGGCGCACGCAGGCAATATCCCGCCCCGCGCACAGTGTGCAGCAGGGGTGTAGCAAAATTTTTGTCTATCTTCTGGCGCAAGCGGCTGATATGGACGTCAATGACGTTGGTCTGTGGATCGAAATGGTAATCCCACACTTTTTCGAGCAACATGGTCCTCGTCACCACCTGGTTGCTGTGGCACATCAGGTATTCCAGCAGGCGGAATTCGCGCGGTTGTAAATCTATGCGCTGTCCCGCGCGCGTCACGGTACGGGCGAGCAAATCCATCTCCATATCCGCAACACGCAAGCGGCTGTCAATGCGGGGCTCGCTGCCACGACGCAACAGCGCCTCGAGGCGAGCCACCAGTTCGGAGTAGGCATAGGGCTTGGTGAGGTAATCATCACCCCCCGCTTTCAGGCCCTTAACCCTGTCATCCACCTCGCCAAGCGCGCTTAGTATCAGCACCGGCGTACGTTTGCCGTTACCACGTAAGGACTGAATCAGCGAGAGTCCATCAAGGCCGGGCAGCATGCGATCAACCACCAGCACATCGTAGCTTTCGGTCATAGCAAGGTGCAATCCTTCCTTGCCGTCGGCGGCAAGGTCTACGACATAACCCTGCTCCTTCAGTCCCTTGGCAAGATAGTCCGCTGCCTGCCGATCATCCTCGACAATCAATATACGCATGCTATTAATGATAGGTCATATAGCAAATCGAGTGAATTACCAATTATTAATGATGCGGAAAGGGTTGCGTAATGGCTGGAGTGGCATTCTGTACTCACGTTGAATAGTTCAACGCTTACCACATAGGAGAACACACATGAAATCCAGCAAATTGATTTTGGGCGCTTTAACCGGCGTCGCGTTAGGTATGATAGCGTCAACGGCTGTATTTGCAAGCGATCATGAAGAAGATCGCAAGGGCTCAGAAGCAACAGAGCAAAGCTCTTCAATTGAGCATAAGGAAAAATCCGACATGGACAAGGGTCATGAAACCGATGAACAGGGTGAAGCGGAATCAGAGGAGCATGACCATGACTCCAAAGATAACGACGAAAAGGAGTCAGAGCAGCGCGACTCTAAATAGTCATCTCATCGCAAACCGGTAGCTGTACGCCGGGCAGATCAAACTGCCCGGCCCTTTAAATTAGGAGATTTCCATGACCGCTCAGCACAACCCAATGCCTCGAGAGTGGGATTGGGCCACACGTTTGCTGCATTTCGGATTGGCAGTTACGGTGACCCTGCAATTGCTTAACAGCCTGGCCGTGGAGAAACCTGAGCCCGGACATTCTTTATCCGGGTTTGGGGCGTTAATGCTGGACATCCACGAGTGGCTCGGCATGGCCGCTTTCGCCATCGTACTGCTGCATTGGGCTTGGAGCCTATGGGGCTTGGAAGGTTATGGCGCACGCCATCTGTTCCCTTGGAACAGGGAGGGGCGCACCGAAGTGGCCACAGGTCTGCGCGAGATCTTCAAGGGAAGGCTGCCATCCGGTGGCCCCAAGGACAAATTCTCCGGCCTTATTCATGGACTGGGTTTATTGGCCGTGCTCGGCATCGCCGCAACGGGCGCCGTGCTGTTCTTTTTTATGCCTGAAGACGGCAAGCTTAACATCCTCACCGGTGCAGCGAGCGAGCTGCACGAATTCATTTCCATCTTTGTGTGGACCTATTGGGGCGGGCATGTGGGGATGGCGTTGCTGCATCATTTCATCGCCCGCGACGAGACACTGCCGCGCATGTTCAGATTGACCGGAAAGTAATGTCGCTATCATCGCAGTTGAGAAAACACCTGTTCCGCCGCCGCCAGGGTGGCGGCGATTTCCTGGTCACCGTGCGCCGCGGAAACAAAACCGGCCTCGAAGGCGGAAGGAGCCAGGTACACGCCCTGCTCCAGCATGCCGTGGAAGAATTTTTTAAAACGCTCCACGTCACAGGCCATGACTTGCGAGAAGTTGCTGACTTGGCTTTCCTTTGTGAAGAACAGCCCAAACATGCCGCCGACTTGATTGACGGTTAAGGGAATGTCCATTTTTTTCGCGCATTCCTTGAGGCCGCCTGTCAGGTGTTTCGTCGTTGCGCCGAGCCTGGAGAAGAAATCGGGTTGGGAGATCAGATCGAGCGTGGCAAGGCCCGCCGCGATGGCCACCGGGTTCCCCGACAGCGTGCCGGCCTGGTAAACGGGCCCCAGCGGGGCGATGTGCCGCATGATGTCATTGCGGCCGCCGAAGGCGGCGACCGGCAATCCGCCGCCGATGACCTTGCCGAGCGTGGTGAGATCAGGCCTGATGCTATAGAGTTGCTGCGCGCCACCCAGGGCAACGCGAAAACCGGTCATGACTTCATCGAAAATCAACACGCTGCCGTATTCGCTACACAAGCTACGCAGGCCTTCTAGAAATCCCGGCAGCGGCGGCACGCAATTCATATTGCCCGCCACCGGCTCGACGATGACACAGGCGATGTCTTTACCGTAACGATCAAAGGCTGCGAGCACCGGCTCGATTTCATTATAAGTGAGCGTGATCGTATGCTCGGCGAGCGCCGCAGGAACACCGGCGGAACTCGGCACCCCGAGCGTGAGTGCACCGGAGCCTGCCTTGATGAGCAGCGAGTCGGAGTGCCCGTGATAGCAGCCCTCGAATTTCACGATCTTGTCGCGCTTGGTAAAACCGCGCGCCAGACGCAGCGCGCTCATAGTCGCCTCGGTACCGGAGCTGACCAGCCGCACCATTTCGATGGAGGGCATCAGCGCGCAAATCTTTTCCGCCATCTCGACTTCAATCGCGGTGGGCGCACCGAAGCCCAGACTGCGCGCGGCGGCCTCCTGCACCGCCTTGACCACTGCCGGATGGGCGTGACCGGCTATCATCGGCCCCCAGGAGCCGACGTAATCAATATAACGGTTATCGTCTTCATCAATCAGATACGCGCCTTCGCCCCGCTTGAAGAATAACGGTTCGCCGCCTACGCCACGAAAGGCGCGCACCGGTGAATTGACGCCGCCCGGGATGTGTTGCTGGGCCTGCAAAAAAAGCGCATGTGATCGGGACGTGTTCATTTTCTTCTCACAGTTGAAAAAGTTTTGTGTAACGGTTTGCTGCATGGGTCACGTCCGGATGGCCGAACAGGCCGTGTATCACCGCCAGCATGTCGGCGCCCGCCTCGATGAGCGCCCTGCCGTTTTCAGGCGTGATGCCGCCGATGGCTACGATGGGGATGGATATTTTTTTTCTGACCTCGCGCAACAAAGAGGGGTCCGCCGACACGGCATTGGGTTTGGTGAGCGAGGCGAAGAAGCGTCCGAAGGCGACGTAATCGGCGCCGGCGGCCTGCGCCTCCAGGGCCCTCTCCAGCGAGTTGTAACACGACACGCCGATGAAGGCGCGCGGCCCCAGCGCTGTCCGCGCCTCGGCGAGGCTCGCGTCATCGCGCCCGACGTGGACACCGTCGGCGCCGACGATCTCGGCCAGCGCAACGTCGTCGTTGATAATCAAAGGCACACCGTGACGGCGACAAAGAGCGAGCAAGGCGCGCGCCTCCTCGCTACAACACAGCGGGTCCGGTTCCTTGGAGCGGTATTGAACAACCGATGCGCCGCCCTGGATGGCTTGTGCGACGCGATCCATCAGATCACTGCCTATCAGACCGGTATCGGCAATCGCATAGAGTCCACGCCATTGCATTTTAACATCGTCGCAGCTATGCACGGTCTGAGTCATGTGTCCTGACCTTCTTCGTTGCGCGCCCAGTATAAACGGTTCGGCAGATACTCTCCCTTACCGATGCGATAACCGTATTTGAGCGTCTCCCAGGTATAATGCTGCGCTTCGTACACCGCGGTGAACGGTTCCAGCCCGTGCGCCAGCATGCCGGCGATGGCGGACGACAGAGTACAGCCTGAACCGTGGTAGTTATAAGGCAACCGTTCCCACGTAAATGACTCGAGCAGGCGGCGATTGCCATACAGGTTGTTGACGACCTCGGGGGTATCCTCGTGCGTGCCGGTGACGAGCACAAATTCGCTGCCTTGATCCATGAGTTGCTGCGCGCAGGCCTCCAGGGTATCCGCCCCGGGCGCCAGCATCCGCGCCTCAAGGGTGTTCGGCGTCAACACCGTCGTCAAAGGCAGCAGCAACGAAATCATGGCGTCTTGCAATGAACTTTCGGCCAGGGGATGCCCGCCGCCCGCGTACAACACCGGGTCAAGAACAACAGGGATATTGGGATAATCTCTCAACAAGGTGTGTATAGCCTCGGCGTTCTCGCGCGTGCCGATCATTCCGATCTTGAAGGCGGCCGGAGGCATTTCCTCCAGCACCGCCCGGGCCTGCTCGATCACCAGGGTTGCGCTCATGGCCGAATACTCTATGACATCATGCGTGTTCTGCACGGTGACGGCGGTGATCACCGGCGCTGCCTGGCAACCCATGCTGGCCAGCGTTTCGATGTCGGCTTGGGTTCCGGCTCCCCCGGTGGGGTCGTTACCCGCGAAGACCATCACCAGCGGCACTGCCTGTTGTTTGCTATTCATGTACGCGATTTTACAGCATGATGGGGCGCTAGTAATTAAAGATGATGTCGTCCATCCATTTAGATCGATATATAATAGCGTAACAATAATCTGTTACTGGAAACTATGAAGACTTACATGTGTGTCATTTGCGGCTTTATCTACGACGAGGCCGTCGGCCTACCCAGCGAAGGTATTCCTCCGGGGACAAAATGGGAAGACCTCCCGCCCAATTGGGTCTGCCCTGAATGTGGGGCCCGCAAGGAAGATTTTGAAATGGTGGAGATTTAGCCGCCAGTCTGACGCAACTTCCGCCACACCAGCGTGCGGTTATTGACGGGCATTTCATAGTCCTTCAGCAATATCATATCTTGCGCGCGAGCCAGGCTATCCAGCGCCTCGAAGTCCCGGATGCCGCTTGATGGCTCGCGCGCCTTGAGCCATTGATCGAAGCGGGCGTTGCTGTCGCTCGTATAGCAGCCGCGATAATTGAAGGGCCCGTAAAGGGCGAACACCCCGTTGTCCTGCAAAGCCGAGCCCACGCCCGCGAACATCCGTTCCACCTGTGGCCAGGACATAATGTGAGCGGTATTGGCGCTGAATACGGCGTCGAAGCGTTGCTCAGGCCAATGCTCATCGTCCACGTCCAGTCTGATCGGCGGATGCACATTGGGCAGCCGGTACTCGTCCAGCCACATCATGATACCCGCGTGATGACCGGCGAGATCACTGGGCTGCCAAACGAGATGAGAAAGCTGCGATCCAAAATACACGGC
>JAMDBH010000047.1 GCA_023487615.1 Gammaproteobacteria bacterium | reverse complement strand
GTGATTGGTTGTATTGTCATTTCGCTTTATCCTATCTCTAACCGTGATAAGCCATTACTGCGGAGCACGGAGGAGAAACAAAAATATTTTGATCTTATTCCTCTTCGCCTCTGCGGTTTTACTGCCTATCCCCTGGGAAGCCCCTCACGCGTCTCAGGAAAACAGAACGTCTTCCGCTGTCGGAGTATCACTAAAAATAGGCGACTGCTTTATTTCTTGTGAAGGCAGCGCCACGAAAAAGGTCGTGCCCGCGCCCTCGGTGGATTCCACCGTGATCCTGCCGCCATGCCGCTCCACCATGCGCCGCACAATGGCGAGCCCAATACCCTCACCTTTGGCCGAGCCGGGATGAAAGCGCTGAAAAATCCGGAACAACTTAGTCTTCGCCTGTTCAGATATCCCCAAGCCGTTGTCCTTCACGTAATAACTATTAAATACGGCGTTGTGCGTCACTTCCTTATCGGCGCAACAACCCACTTCTATAAGGCCCAGCCGCTTTGGATCCAAATAATTCAGCGCATTGCCAATCAGATTGGCGAAGATTTGCTCGACCGCGCCGGAGTCTACCCACGCGGCGGGCAGCTCCTGCACCGTCACCGTGGCACAGCGTTGGCTGATGATGGTTTGCATGGAGTCAATAATGCGCTTTACGATGGAATTCAGATCCACATGCTGCATTTGATACTCCACCCGCCCAACGCGCGATAGCTGTAACAGGCCATCCATGATGTTGGACAGGCGCACCACGCCGGCCTGGATGAAGTGCAGCGAACTCGACATGTCCTCGTCAATCAATGCCATGCCGCGTTTTTGCACCTCCAGCGTGCAGTTACCTTCGACCAATACTGCGCGCAGGTCCTGGGCCACCATCTCCAGCTCGCGACTAAAACCTTGCAGATTGACCAGCGGCGAGCGCAAATCATGCGAGACGCTGTATACGAACATGTCGTTTTCTTCATTCTTGCGTGTTAAATCAGTGAGGTAGTACTCAAGCTGTTTCTGGTTGGACTCCAGGTCGGCGGTACGATCCTGCACACGGCTTTCAAGCTCATGATTAAAGGTGGCGAGTTTTTCATAACTTTCGTCGAGCGCCCGTTTCTGCTGCTTGAGATCGGCTACCGCCCACCTTAAGGTGATCGCATTACGCTGCAGTTTGATGAGCACATAGGCGATGTAGCCCAGAAGCAGCAAGGGCAGCACATACAAGCCAATGCGATATCTGTTAGATTCCTCTATCCTTGCGCCGTAGTCTGCATCGTACGCCGCAGTAAGGGCCTGGTAATTTTGTGGGCTGGGTAGCTTGAGAAGTTCAGAAACCAAGGCGTCCACAGCAGGCTTCTGCTGCAGTATGACGTCGGCGTGGACCAGAACCAGTTTGACATTATCACGGACGGCCTTATCAACTTGATCCAGTCTTTTTGAAACCGCCTCACTGTGCAAAATTACATGTGCTTGGGCGCCCTCATTGCCGGTTACCGTGTAATCCAGTACATCCACGGCCAAATCGGTAAGGTCGTTTTTCATTTCTCCATCCAGCTTGTCTAAATCTTTCGCCTCATCGCCAACCGTAATGGCGACTTGCGTAGGGAAGTAGCGCAGCGAGTTCTGCAGAATGGCGTTTTTTGATTTAAACAACTCGAGCAAATACTCCTTCCTCGAGGACAGTTGCAAGGCCTTATCGGTCAATTCATCTATCTCTTTGCGCCCCTTGCGATAAAGCGTAGAACTGTCTTGCTGGAGCAACCCATGCAGTCGTTTCGACCTCTCAACACCCTTTACAAAGTGGTCATAATGGGCAAGCCTGCCGTAGCGCGACATGAGCATATTGTTGTTCAGCGCTGTATCAGTTTGCGCAAGCTCATGAATGTAAGCCATCATTTCATCATGTCCTTGACTGTCCACGGCTTGTGTCTTTACGTATAGGAATACAAATGTCGCAAGGCATATTGAGCCAAGCAAAATATGTTTCAGCAAGCCCAACTTCATAGCAGTGGTTTTCCTTGGGACTCACCGGGGAGCGTGTGCAAAAACTTGATAATCAATTCCTTATCCTTGGCCGTGATAGGCCTGCCCAACTGATATTTGGCCATATAGTCAATGGCAGTGCTTAAATCCTGCACCCTGCCGTCGTGAAAATAGGGTGGGGTCAGCACTACCAGACGCAAGCTGGGCACTCTGAATTTATGCAAGTCCTCCGGGTCTTTGGTGACGTTGTAGCGTCCCAAATCGGCCTGTGTCTCATTACCACGATCTTTGAAATAGCCGGCCATAATCCCCAAGGTCTGAAACATATTTCCGCCCACGTTCATCCCTTGGTGGCACGCAATGCAGCCATAGGATTTAAATAATTGGTAACCCTGTTTTTCCTCTGCCGTGATGGCGTTTAGATCACCGCGTAGGAATCGGTCGAAGCGTGCATTGGGGGTAGTGAGAGAGCATTCAAACGTCGCAATGGCATCCTTGATGCTGCGCTCCTGTATGCCGAGGCCGGGATATAACTTGGAGAAGAAGAGGATATAGTCGGGGTCCTTATTCAGCTTCTCCGTCACCTCCGGCCAGTTGGAGGCCATCTCTTTGGGGTGGTGTACGGGGCCGTCTATTTGATCTTCCAGCGTAGCGGCGCGACCGTCCCAGAACTGCTTATAGTTGAGGCCGCTGTTAAATACCGTCGGCGAGTTGACGTCACCGGAGCTGCCGCCGCTACCCAGTGAATGCACCTTTCGATCGGTACCGCCCAAGCTTAAGTCGTGACAATAGGCGCACGAAATGGTGTCATCGTGTGACAGCCTGGGCTCGTTAAACAGTTTTTCGCCCAGCGCCACCTTTTCCTTATTCAGCGGCAGTGACAATGGAATGGGGCGAATAGGCTCATTGGCGTAGTCTGGCCCGCTTAAACCCGTCAGACATTGGGTCAACTCCGGCGTCATCGTCAACGCTTCGGCGGGTTTATGCAATGCCATGAATACAGCGCCGACGCCTGCTGCACCAAGCAGTATGGCTAACGGCAAAACAACCTTCGTATTCATGCTGGCCTTCCCTACTATAGGGTATCAACCCTAACGAAGTGCAAGTTGTATGCCACTAATGGAGATGATGCCGGGAGGCTCATGATCTCTTGGGATGTAAAAACAGCACCGCGGAGGGCGCGGGGGAGAAAGACGAACCGTTTCGATTCTTCTGCGTCCTCCGCGGTAAATCGTATTTATCTTTATACGTCTCTGTGGTCAAAAAACCTTTGACCACGATGGGCACAGTCACGATTATTCAGTTATGAATCTACCCCTGCGAATACAAGCGCCTGCCGTCGCGCAACAGGACTGCGACGGCAGGCGCCGGCATGGGCGGGCTGAACAAATAGCCCTGCATTTCGTCACACTTCAGCTCTCGTAAAAATCTTAGCTGCTCCAATGTTTCCACGCCCTCGGCAATAACGTTCAGCTTCAGACTGTGAGCCAAGGCGATAATGGCTGAAACTATCGCCGCATCTTCCGGATTTCTCAAAAGATCGTTCACGAATGAGCGATCGATCTTCAAACCAAATAACGGAAAGCGCTTGAGATAAGTTAAACTGGAATAGCCGGTACCGAAATCATCAATCGAAACCCTTATTCTCATGGCGCGCAGCTTATGCAGCGTTTTAATGGTTTCTTCCACATTGTGGATGAGCAGGCTCTCGGTAAGTTCTATCTCCAAACCCTCCCACCCTGGATCAAGACCGGTTTCCTGCAAAATGCGGGCGATGGTTTCAGCAAAATCAGGCTGCCTGAACTGTAACGCCGAGAGATTGATGGACACCCTGATGGGCGCGAGACCCTCTATTTGCCAAGCCCTATTTTGCGCACAGGCGGTGCGCAATACCCATTCTCCCACCGGCACGATCAGCCCTGTTTCCTCCAGCAGCGGGATAAACGCCGCCGGAGGTACCAATCCCCGCTCCGGACTTTGCCAACGGAGCAAAGCCTCCACGCCGATGATTGCACCGCTTTCAAGGTCCAGTTGGGGCTGATAATAAAGTACGAATTCTTCGCGCTCCAGCGCATGACGCAAATTGCTTTCCAAGGTCAGGCGCTGTAACGCTGCGGCGTTCATCTGCTCAGCGTAGTACTGATAATTGTTGCGGCCCTGCCTCTTGGCATGATGGAGCGCGGCATCGGCATTTTTAACCAGCGTGGTGGAGTCTTCGCCATCCGAAGGATAAAGGCTGATCCCGATGCTAGCAGAGATAAAGCATTCATTTTCTTCTAGCACAAACGGATCGGCCAATACATCAAGAACCTTCCGCGCAATATCGGCGGCATCCTGCACATTGACCAGATCGGACAAGATAAACATGAATTCATCCCCGCCTACCCGGGCAAGGGTATCAATCACACGCACGCAATTTATGAGCCTCTTCGCCACCGCCTGCAACAGCGCATCGCCGTGCGGATGGCCCAGCGATTCATTGACGATTTTGAAACGATCCAGGTCAAGCGACATCAGCGCTACACATCGTGTATTGCGTTGCGCATACCTCAGCGCCTGCTGTAACCGGTCGGTGAACAGCAAACGGTTAGGAAGGTTGGTAAGCGCGTCATAGTTGGAGATATGCATCATCCGCCGCGATTTTTCCTCAATGAGCTGCTCCAATTCTTCGTTGAGACGTGTAAGCTCCGCGTTCGCCGACTGGATTTCAAAACTCAGCCGCTCCCTCTCTCGCGCCAGTTTGTAATGCATGAAGGCCTCATGCACATTTGCGCGCAGCATCTCATCGTTCCACGGTTTGGTGAGAAATTTGTAGATGGCGCCCTTGTTAACCGCATCCGTTACCGAAACCAGGTCGGCATGACCGCTCAATATCATGCGCATTGTATCGGGGTATAGCTCATTGACCCGGCTCAGCAACTCAACGCCGGTCATCTTTGGCATGCGCTGGTCGGTGAGAATGACACCGATTTTATTATTCGCCAATAGCGCCAGCGCTGCAGCAGCGCTGTTCGCCGTCAGCACCCGGTAACCGTCCTGATGGAGTAGTCGCACCAACGACGCGGTGATGTTTTCCTCGTCATCGACGAGCAGAATTGTTTTATTCATAGATGTACGCGACCCACCCAGCCGGATTAAGGAGCATATTGCATGCCAATGTATGGGCAGGCTTTTTCACTATGGAGGACGCAGAGGAAAACAAACTATATTTAATCTTATTCTTCTGCGCCCTATGCGGTGACAGTTTTATCGGGCTAAGCGTACGTCAGGCGCGTGGCGCCGCGCTCTTGGCGGTGATACGCCAATCACGGCCTACTGCGCGGATTTCTGTAATCTCGAGCTCGATACGTTCCATCAGCTTGGCGATGTCAGGTTGTAAACGAACCAACCCACGTGCACTGTCGCCGAGCAGGATGGGCGCCATGTAAATGACGAGTTCATCAATCAGGCGGGCTTGAAGCAGGGCGCCGCTTAGGATAGGACCGGCTTCGACCAAAACCTCATTGATTTCGCGCTGCGCCGCTAAGTAGCTCAATACCGCAGCCAAGTCCACGTGGCTGCCCGCAGCGGGCAAGGTTACGAGCTTCGCACCCGCTTGCTGCAAGGGTTCCATTAGTTCGCGTTCCCGGCTGGTGGTAAACACTAAGGTCTCACCGGGCTCCTTAAACAAACGAGCCTTAGGTGTGATGCGCAGGCAGGAGTCCAGCACCACGCGCAAGGGGTGGACGGGGAGACCCACACCCAATACTTCCGGTCTTACCGTAAGACGTGGATCGTCGGCCAGCACGGTGTTAATCCCCGTCATGATCGCGCCGCTCCGCGCGCGCCAACGCTGTACGTCGGCACGCGCGGCCTCACCCGTGATCCACTTGCTTTCGCCTGTGGCGGTGGCGGTGCGGCCATCGAGCGTCATCGCAAGTTTGCAGCGCACATAAGGACGCTGTTTCCGCATGCGCATGATAAAACCGGGGTTTAATTTTTCGGCCTCGGATTCGAGCACGCCGGTTTCTACCCGTATTCCCGCACGCTTAAGTTGCTCCAAGCCCAGGCCCGCGATCCTGGGATTGGGATCTATCATCGCCACTACCACGCGGGTGATGCCGGCCTGAACCAGGGCATCCGTGCAGGGCGGCGTGCGGCCGTGATGACAGCAAGGCTCCAGTGTCACATAAGCAGTCGCGCTGCGGGCGCCTTCACCGGCTTGTTGCAGAGCGTGGATCTCGGCGTGCGGTTCCCCGGCGAGTTCGTGCCAACCTTCGCCGACGATTTTGCCGTCACGCACCAGCACGCAACCGACACGCGGGTTGGGGTGAGTAGTATAAAGGCCGCGCGCCGCGAGCTGTAAGGCACGAGCCATGTACTCGTAATCCGCGCGAGTCATGCGTCCTTCTTGGGGGGGTCTACAGGCAGGGTCAGTTGGTTCTTGGCCTCAGGCGAGGGCTCACGCTCCAGGCGTTCGATCTCCTCGCGGAAGGCGTGCACATCTTCAAAGCTGCGGTATACCGAGGCGAAGCGCACATAGGCGACGTGATCGAGGGCACGCAGCTCCTCCATCACCCACTCCCCCAGCAAGCGCGAAGGAATCTCCCGTTCTCCGCTGGCGCGCAGCTTGTGTTCGATGTGCTGAATAGCGGCTTCGATCTTGGCCATCGGCACCGGCCGCTTTTGCAAGGCGAGCAGCATACCGGCACGCAGTTTCTCTTCATCGAACGCCACCCGTTCACCGCCGCGCTTGATGATGTGTGGCATCGTCAATTGCGCGGACTCGAAGGTGGTGAAGCGCTCCCCGCAACTCAGACACTCGCGCCGTCTGCGTACCTGCTCGCCCTCATTAGCGAGGCGAGAATCTATGACCTTGGTGTCTTCAGCCCCGCAGAATGGACAGCGCATGGCGTCTTCGGTATTAGGGGTTAGGGGTTAGGGGTTAGGTGGGTGAGGAGTAAGGGGTGAGGTGTATAAGGTTTTCCCTAGGCCCCTAGTCCCTAGATCCTAGCCCCTGTGGTTAGCATAAACAGGCAAGCGTCGGCATATATCCAGCACCTGCTCTTTTACACGAGTGATGACCGCACTGTTGTTGAGATCATCCAACACATCGCAAATCCAGCCCGCCAGGCTGCGCGCGTCGTCTTCATTGAAACCGCGCGTGGTCATCGCGGGCGTGCCGATGCGGATGCCGCTGGTGACAAACGGCGATTGCGGATCATTCGGCACGGCGTTTTTATTGACCGTGATGTTGGCGGAACCCAGTGCCGCCTCGGCGTCTTTGCCGGTGAGACCCTTGTTCACCAGATCCACCAGAAACAGGTGATTGTCGGTGCCACCGGAGACGACGTTATATCCGCGCTGCATCATCACCGCCGCCATGGCACGTGCGTTAGTCAGCACCTGTTGCTGATAGGCCTTGAACTCCGGGGCGAGCGCCTCCTTGAAGGCCACCGCCTTGGCGGCGATCACGTGCATCAGCGGTCCGCCCTGGATGCCGGGGAACACGATGGAGTTGAGTTTTTTTTCGATGTCGGGGTTGGCTCGCGCCAGAATCACGCCGCCGCGCGGCCCGCGCAGGGTTTTATGCGTCGTGGAGGTGGTGATGTCCGCGATATTCACCGGGCTCGGATAAATGCCCGCGGCAATCAAGCCTGCCGGATGCGCGATGTCTACAAACAGATACGCGCCGATCTTGTCGGCGATGGCGCGAAAACGCTGCCAGTCCACCACGCGCGAGTAGGCGCTGAAACCCGCCACCACCATTTTAGGCTTGTGTTCCAGCGCCAACCGCTCTACCTGGTCGTAATCAATCTCGCCGGTTGCCGGATCAAGGCCGTATTGTACGGCGTTATAAATCTTTCCGGAAAAATTCACCTTGGCGCCGTGGGTGAGGTGGCCGCCGTGCGCGAGGCTCATACCGAGGATCGTGTCGCCGGGCTGGAGCAGCGCCATGTAAACCGCGGCGTTGGCCTGTGAGCCCGAGTGCGGCTGCACGTTGGCGTAATCCGCGTTGAACAATTGCTTGACCCGCTCGATCGCCAGACGCTCGGCCACATCTACATACTCGCTTGCCGGGATAACCTTCGGCATATTTATTAGTCAATACCGAGCCCTGTGCCTCCAGCACCCGGGGGCTTGCGTAATTCTCCGAGGCGATCAGTTCAATATGGTCTTCCTGACGCTTACTCTCCGCCTGCATCGCTGCCCATAACTCGTCATCGAAACCGGCGATCTTCATACTTTTGGCAAACATTTTTTCTCCCTGGACTGTGTGATGGGCGTAGAGTATAAAAGGGTGATATTTTACACTGTATTGTTGCGGTTGACCGTGATCCCGGAGGACGCCATGAAAAAGCATCTAACTGATTGTTTTAACAATAAGATTCCGGCCTGGATATTTGGTACTCTGATCATCTTGGTACTCACTGGGTTTACCTTCAGCCCGCCGATCATGATGATGGCGGCAGTGGGCTGGTCGGTGTTGTACTGGCTGGTCGCCTATACCTGGTGCTTCCTCACGGCCAAACCGCCGGCCGATCAGCAACCAGACTAAGATATCCATAAATAATTTACCGCAGAGGACGCAGAGAAATACTCTTCTCAAGAAGAGTTTATTTCTCCTCCCCGCCCTCCGTGGTGAAGCCTTTTTATAGCAAGGGACACAGGGGAACTATTTATGGATATGTTCTAAGAGAGGGCCCGGCGTATATGGGCCAGAAATTTTTCCGCATTGAGAAAACCGATTAGCCGGTATTCCGCGCGCTCCTTGCCGTCGGCGCCAAAGAACAAAATGGAGGGCGGTCCGATCAGGCCGAGCTGTTTGAGCAACGCTTGATCCTGTGCGTCGTTGGCGGTCACATCCGCTCGCAGCAATACCACACCACTCAGGGCTTGCTGCACCGCCGGGTCGGAGAAGGTAAATTTCTCCATTTCCTTGCAGGAGACGCACCAGTCCGCGTAGAAATCAAGCATCACCGAACGGCCCTGCGCGCTCGCGAGCATAATCTCACGTTGCAGTTGCTCCACCCCCTTAACGGGCTTGAAGATCAGGGAAGCGCGCGGAGCGGCCTCTCCACTGCGCGCGGCCGTGAGCCCTTCCAGGGGCCGGAAGACATCCTTGCTTCCGCTCGCCGCGCCCACAATCAGCA
>JAMDBH010000034.1 GCA_023487615.1 Gammaproteobacteria bacterium | reverse complement strand
CCAGACAACCCGCGCGCCCACTACGAAGGCACCGGTCCGGAGATCTGGCGCGACACGCAAGGCCGGATCACCCATTTCGTAAGTTCAATGGGCACCACCGGCACCATCATGGGCTGCTCGCGCTTCTTCAAGGAAAAAAATCCCGCTATCCAGATCATTGGCGTGCAACCGACCAGTGGCTCACAGATCCCCGGCATCCGCCGCTGGCCCAAGGAATATTTGCCCAAGATTTACGAGCCGGCCAGAGTGGACAGGATTATTGATGTGAGCCAGGCCGACGCAGAGCAGACCACCCGCACCCTCGCCGCGCGCGAGGGGATCTTCGCGGGCATCTCCTCCGGCGGCGCGCTGTGGGCGACGTTGCAATTATCGCAAGAAGTCGGAAACGCCGTGATCGTCACCATCGTTTGCGATCGCGGCGACCGTTATTTGTCCACCGGTGTTTTTCCGGATTAAATTGAATTTTTCACCGCGGAGGACGCAGAGAAATATTGTAAGGGTATTATGAAAATACCGCCTTACGCCTTGGTATTGCTAACCGGTCTTGCCGCGCTGCCTGCGCATGCCGTTGACACTCTGCACTTTTATGCTGCCACAGTCAGAGGGTCCGGCTGGGAACTGCGCGACATCCATCTCGATGCAGATCTTCCCGGCGGCGGCGCGGATAAGCTGGCGCTGTCCATCTCCAAACTGCAACTCCCAAAGCCACTGCACGGCTTGCATGGTTTGAAATTAGAATGCCCTTTGGTGATGGCCGAAGACCGGCCTATAGACTGCAAAAACGGTTTGCTAAGCCTCGACAGTCCTATGCTCAACCGCAAGCAGGGCAAGGCAGACCTCGGTTATGATCGCCGGTCGGGAGAGATTCGTTTTGCATTGCAGGGATTTGGCCTGGCGAAGGGTAACGCGGGCTTGAGTGGGAGTTTCACGCCAAGGCAGGACTGGCGGGTACAATTCCAGGGCGAGTCGCTGAACATAGCACTGCTCCCGCAGAGTTTGGGCGATTTTTTTGAATGGCCCAAAGAGTACGCCATGAAGGGTGGACTCAGCCTGACTGCAAAGTTGGAGGGACATGGGTCACAGCTCGCTAAGATCGAAACGACAGGCAAGTTCACTGCCTTAAATTTCACGGAAACCTCCGGGCAACAGGCCGCTCAGGACCTGACTTCCGATTTTATACTCTCACTCAAACCCATCGCTGATCGCTGGCAATTTCAGGCACGCCTCGCTCCTCACCAAGGCCAGATCTATGTCGCGCCGATGCTTGTGGAGTTTACCGGTGATGAGGTGAAACTCGATGCCAGCGGCGAATGGAGTAAAGAGCACATCACCCTCAGCCGTCTGATACTCGACCACCCGACAGTTGTCCAGGCCGAGGCGCAGGTGGCGCTGTCCCGTAACCCATTACGTTTACAGGCCGCGACACTTAAACTCAACACACCCGAAGCCGGTCAGTTTTATCGGCGCTATCTGCAGGCGATGTTGAGCGGCACGGCATTCGAGGCCCTGCAAGGAGACGGCGCCCTCGCTGCCACGTTGCAATACAATGGCCAAGGCCTTGAGTTTATTAAGACCGATCTGAAAGATCTCAGCATCAAGGATCAGCAGGGACGTTACGAATTACGCTCTCTCAACGGTTCTTTAGCTTGGACCCGCGGCAACACACCTCTGCTATCCGATTTCCAATGGCAGGGTGGATCTATTTATAAGCTCGCACTGGGCGCGGCGAGGGCACGTGCGGAGTCCGTCAATGCCGGTCTCAGCCTACCAGAAGGCGTGGAAATTCCATTGCTTGACGGTGTTCTAAAAATGGACAGCGCGAAGCTGGAAAATTTAGGCCGGCCCGACCAGCGCATCGAACTGGCCGGCGCGCTCACGCCGATATCCATGCCGGCCTTCACCCGCGCGATGGAGTGGCCCGACATGAACGGAAAACTCTCAGGCATCATTCCGGCGCTCAGTTATTCACAAGGCAAACTGGAGATAGGCGGGGCGCTGCTGATGAAGGTCTTCGACGGCGACGTGGTAGTGCGCAACCTGAGTCTGGCCGATCCTTTAGGCACAACGCCGGTGTTGATCGCCGATGTGGACATGGATAATCTGGACCTCGACATGCTCACCCAAACATTTTCCTTCGGGCGCATCCAGGGGCGGCTCAACGGCACGGTGCATGGTCTACGCATGGAGAACTGGAACCCGGTCGCCTTCGACGCGCGCTTCGCCACGCCCGAGGGCGACGCCTCACGGCATCGTATAAGTCAAAAGGCTGTGGATAGCCTCTCCAGCCTGGGCGGTGCGGGCGGCGTGTTGTCGCGCAGTTTTTTACGCTTCTTCGATGAATTTTCCTATAACCGATTGGGTCTAACATGCCGACTACAGCACGGCGTGTGCAAGATGGACGGCGTAGAACAGGCCAACAAGGGTTATTACATCGTCAAGGGCGGCGGTATCCCCCGCATAGATGTGATAGGCTACGCAAAAGAGGTGGACTGGGATGTGTTTCTGGAGCGTCTCAAACAGGCCACACGCAGTGAAGGACCGGTGGTACAGTAATCTTACATCGTCACTGTTCGAGAGGAAATCATGACATCAACCCGCTTAGTAATACCCTTCGCTCTACCGCTGATGCTGCTCGCCTGCGTCACGGTGAATATCTATTTCCCCGCTGCCGCGGCGGAAAAGGCCGCAGATCGCATCATCGAGGATGTGCTGGGCAAGCAGGCCGAAGGCAAGAAGAAATCTCCAGAGCAAACCCCTGCGCCAAAGATGCCTGAAAAGCCGCCCATGCAAGATAAAAGCTCGCAGTATCACGGGTCATCGCACAACCTGTTTGCCGCGGACTTGCTGAACATCATCATTGCGCCTGCCCAGGCCGCCGAAGCCGACCTCAATATCGCCACGCCGGCGATTGACGCCCTGCGCGCCTCGATGAAGGCGCGCAATACTGCCTTGGCCCCCTACTACGACAGTGGCGTTATCGGCTTTAGTGCGAACGGACTCGTGGCGGAGCGCGACCCGAGTGCGACGCCTCTCAAAGATCGCAACGCCGTCAAGCGGCTCGTCCCTGAAGAAAACGCGGATCGTGCTGCTCTCTATCGAGAGATTGCCAGCGCCAACGGCCATCCTGAATGGGAAGCGGACATTCGCAATACCTTCGCAAAACGCTGGGTGGAGAATGCCGCGCCAGGCTGGTGGTATCAAGACAGTAGCGGCGCCTGGAAACAAAAATAATATTGGCGATCCCCTCTCCCAAAGTGAATAAGTTCGCACGCAGTGCGCTGCGGCTCGGCACCCTTCGCTTCGCTCTTCCCTCTCCCTTTGGGAGAGGGAATGAGGGTGAGGGTAGAGGGTAGGAGAGGGTGGGGGTGAGGGTGTGAACGTTCTGGTCTTCGATATCGAAACCGTCCCCGACGTGGCGAGCGGGCGCAGATTACATCACCTCGAAGGGTTGAGCGATAAAGAAGTCGCCGAGGTCATGTTTCACGCCCGCCGCCAGGAGACCGGCGGCTCGGATTTTCTGCGGCTCCACATGCAGCGCATCGTCGCCATCTCCGCGGTGCTGCGCTCGCGCGAACATCTTAAAGTCTGGTCGCTCGGCGAACCGGATTCGTCCGAACACGAGTTAATCAAACGCTTTTTCGACGGCATCGAAAAGTACACACCCACCCTGGTGTCCTGGAACGGCGGAGGCTTCGATCTGCCGGTGCTGCATTACCGCGCGTTGCTGCACGGCGTGGCCTGCCCGCGTTACTGGGACACCGGCGAAGAAGACAGCAGCTTCAAATGGAATAATTATCTAAGCCGTTTCCATGCACGCCACACCGATTTGATGGACGTGCTCGCGGGCTATCAGCCGCGCGCCAGCGCGCCGCTCGATGAGATCGCGGCACTGCTCGGATTTCCCGGCAAGATGGGCATGAACGGCTCGCAGGTGTGGGACAGCTATCTCGCCGGAGAAATCACCGCTATCCGCAACTATTGCGAGACCGATGTGCTTAACACCTATCTCATCTATCTGCGCTTTGAACTGATACGCGGACACTTAACGGCCGAAGGTTATGCAACAGAGTGTCAGCTTGTACGCGATGTGCTGGTTAAGGAAAGCAAACCACACCTCAACGAATTTCTCGCCGCCTGGCTTTAACACACCCCTATCGCATCTCCTTGCTACTTTAATACTTTCCACTTTTCCCTGCTTCTAAATGCCCCGCCGCTCCCGTAGTTATAAACCTCTCTCACAAGAAGAGCCTGTCTTGGCACATATCGAGTCGCTATCACACGACGGGCGTGGTGTGGCGCACATCAACGGCAAGGCGGTGTTCATTGAAGGCGCCTTGCCGGGCGAGCAGGTGTTGTTTACCTATATCAAGCAACGCAAACGCTATGACGAAGCGAAGGTCGAGAAAATTATCAAACCGTCGCCCGATCGCGTCGAACCGCGTTGCGCGCATTTCAACATCTGTGGCGGGTGCAGCTTGCAGCACCTTTCTCCCACGGCGCAAATCGCAGCCAAACAGCAGGTGTTGCTGGACAGCCTGAAACACATAGGCGGGATCGAACCAAAGACTGTTCTTGCGCCGCTCACCGGCCCCTCCTGGGGTTACCGGCGCAGGGCGCGCCTGGGCGTCAAGTTTGTCATCAAGAAGGACAAACTGCTGATCGGCTTCCGCGAGAAGCGCAGTTCGTTGCTCGCCGACATAGGGCGCTGTGAAGTGTTGCATCCCCCCGTGGGCGGATTGCTTCCGGCGCTGCGCGAACTCATTGCCGGGCTGGAAGCCTACGACTGTATTCCCCAGATCGAAGTGGCCGCGGGCGACGAAGCCACGGCCTTGGTGTTTCGCAATCTGGCGGAGTTGAGCAACACTGATCTGGTCAAGCTGCAAGACTTCGGCAAACAGCAAAACATGCAGATTTACCTGCAACCGGCCGGGCCGGACAGCGTGACGCTGATATGGCCGGAGACCGCCGCCCTGAGCTACCGCCTGCCTGTGACGTACAGGGATGTACTAATGTCGCGGGAGGCAGGACGCCGGGAGCGACAATTCAATCTGGAACTGTTCTTTTCTCCGGCCGATTTCGTGCAAATCAATGCCGATGTCAATCGCGCCATGATAAGCCGCGTGATAGAACTTCTTCAGCCGGGAGCGCACGAGCGCGTGCTGGATTTATTCTGCGGACTCGGCAACTTCACCTTGCCTCTGGCGCGCCATGCCGCCCAAGTCACCGGCGTGGAGGGGGAGGCGAAACTGATTCAGCGCGCACAGGACAACGCTCAACGCAACGGTATCCACAATGCGGAATTTTATGCCGCCGACCTCAGTCAGGATTTGTCCGGGCAGCCGTGGGCCAAACAGCGCTTTGATAAAATCCTGCTCGACCCGCCGCGCACCGGCGCCCTGGAGATTATGCAACAACTCCCCGCGTTCGATGCCGCACGCATCGTCTATGTCTCATGCAACCCAGCCACCCTGGCGCGCGATGCGCGCGCATTGACGGAAAACGGCTACACGTTAATGAGCGCGGGCGTGCTGGATATGTTTCCTCACACCACGCATGTTGAATCCATCGCGTTGTTTGAAAAATGCGAAAATAGTGGCTAACTCCGCCCCCATTGCCTACGGATGCCGCTTGCCATGAAACAAAATAAAGCGTTTAATCTAGTCCGTATGGGCTTACTCGGTACGGATACTGAAGTGCTTTACACGTACCCTGCAATAGCAGCAATAGAACTCATTCATGGGAGCAATGTGTTTGTGCAAGATCTGACCCCGACATTTGCGTGATCTGATTTTTCTGGAGTGATGATTGCATGAAGGTGTCCATTTTCATTGCCAAGACTGAACCGCCCCCTCTCACGTTGAACTATTCGTTCGAGCGATCGCTCGCGGGGAACATGCTCACACTTCCCCGGCCTACTTTGCCACGAGCGTCGCTCAACTCCATCCGTTAGCCAGCGAACACATCCATGACGGGACCCACTCTGCCCACGATAAAACGCCTCTTTGGAGTTTCGGGCAATAGGTGCGCCTTCCCGGAGTGCTCCAATTCACTCGTTGATCCGTCGGGTAAGGTTACGGGAAGAATCTCTCATATCAAGGGGAGAAGACCTCGTGGCCCGAGACATGACCCATTACAGGATGACGACGAGCGACACGGTTTCGACAACCTCATTCTGCTCTGCCCGATACACCATGATGTCGTCGATGATGATGAAGTTAGCTACTCGGTAGCGCGGTTGTCAGAAATCAAGCGCAGCCATGAAACGTCGGTCCACACAGAGCCAGAGCCGTCCGATGAAATAGCGAGCCAATTCTTGGCAACCTTTCATGTATCGGGCCCTGGCAGCACGGTCGTCAGTTCCCACAACCAAACCGGCGGCATTACTGCCGGTACGTTGAACATCACCGTCGCTCCCGAGCCCAAGCCCCAGCCGCCCGAACTACCGTCGTGCTTTCTGCCGGCTGCGGATGCCTTTTCTGCCTTGATCACACGGAACTTCCTGTTCGAGTTCGACGGTCCGAAGTCCGACTATGTCGAGCTCCTATCAGGAGATCTTCGTCGGCTATTTTTCAGCCTTTTCAACGACCATTTGAGGCCGGGGACCGTCAACCGCCTCCTTGTCTCTGGGCACGAAGGTTCTGGTAAGACCTTCAACGCTCTGCTGCTCTCGCTCCAGCTGTCTCGAGAGGGGTACGCGGTCCACTACTGCCACGATATCCGCTCGACCAGCCTGACCCCAGAGAGCCTCAGGCCGCTTGCAATCAGAGACGACGATTCAACGATCTTGATAGTTGACAATTCCCAGCATGACCTGATTAAGGCGGAACAATTGATCTCCGCCATATCTCAGGCGGGTACCTACGCGGGCAGGCCGTTGTTTCTGTTTCTGACACGCCCCCTTGATGACGACACGCTGCTGGATACGTTTGGCGCCAACACACCCGTGCTTACGATGCGCGAGCACTTCGTGGATTTTGAACGGCTTGTCCGACTCCGATTCCGGCAGTTGGGAGAACCCGACGCCGCCTCAGGTTTCCTTGAAAGCGTTGGTGCTGCAAAACTTACAGGCCTTCCCATCAAGTACCGCAACATGGCGTTCTGGAACGAGGTTCTCCGCTCCCTCGCTGCGGGATCGATCAAACCAGTCACGGAAGAGGACATTCTCAAGCGCGCCCATGCTTTCCTGCGGCGAAAAGAGAGCTTTCTTCTCGACTTTCGCGAGACCCTCTCTCTGCTGCTTCCGTTGTTCGGTCTTGGTGTTGCCATCCACGCAGACTATGCCTCCGAGCTCATTGGTAGAGGCGCCAGCGAAGTACTGCGCACTCTCGCCGCACAGGGTGTTCTCGCCGTCGTTGAACAGGACTGGGAATCAGAGAAACACGCCCATACGAGCGCTCTTGTCGTCGCCCCTCGCCTGCATCCAACGAAGGCCAAGCTACTTGCACGCCTCTACACCAGATACTACGGATACACAGCCGATCCAGCCGAAGCTCTGGCCGATTACGCCGAGCGGTTTCCGCAATGCCTGTACCACATTCTCGGACACTACTCTGATCCGGAGGAAATGCGCCTCGTTTATAGCAATGCAAGAGTCCGCGCCATCACTCGCTGGTATCTGCTTAAGCGGCCTCTGGGGAAGAAGCTCGACGGGGTGATTCGCCGCCTCGCCGTTCTTGATGACTCTGCGATCAACGCTTTCTTCGATGGCGACGTGCTGCAGGCGTTTGCACGGCAGGTGAACGGCAGTGGGGCGTACATAGTTAGCAAGCTGTACGTGCTCCGAGCACTGTATCGAGTCTCGCCAGCGAAGGCGTACGAGCTCTTCTGTCTTCTGACTCCCGATGCCGTGAGCAAGACGTTTCTGGCCGACGGGACTGAGGGTGGCGTAACGTCGTTGGCGAAATGGATGGAAATATTCAAGAACATCTACTACTACGCGCCCACTCCTGAGGCGAAGGAGGCCGTTCGCTGCTTCGTGAGGAAGGTCATCGACGATTGCCGGGCTGAGTTTATTCGGCGACTCGCGATGCGCCATAGCTCTTTCACACAGTTGCATTGGCTTTTAAAACGGTTACATGGCCTTAAGCTCGGGGTCTACTTTCTGGAGAGAATTGAACCAGAGAAGCTTGTTGAGTTGATTCGGGGAAAGGACACCAATGTGGTAGAACTGTGCAAGTACGTTCTGCTTGACGCACGATACACGTTTAGGACCGAATCGGACGGTCAGAGACGTCGGTACTCTGACATTCTGCGGGACACTCTGACTTATGACGATTTGAAGCGGGTATTCGATAACCGGCGCTCAGGCCTGTACGCTTTGGCAATTAATGCGAACCATGACTTCGTGGCGAAGGCGCTCGTGAGATACGCAGGCGATCCCAACTTTAGAGGCAAGGCCGTGCGCGAAAGCACATACCTACGAAATGAGAGTGTCCAATTGATATCGAAAAATTGCTACTTGACCGAAGACGATAAGGCTAGAGTTGCGGCAGCCATAACGGAGGCGGAGGAGCAACCCTGACCGGAGAATCAATGGGGTCACGGAGAATCAATGGGGTCAGACTCGATTGATATTTGAATGAAAACACAGTACAGTGCCTATTCCTATGGAGCTGGAGGCAGGCAATGGCGCGCTTACCTAGATTTGTGATTCCCGGCCAACCGCAACACATCATCCTGCGCGGCAACAATCGTACAGAAATCTTCTGTGCCGACGCAGATTACCGTTTCTATCTTGAAAAGGTGCGGTTAGCCTGCGACCACCACGGCTGTGACGTTCATGCCTATGTCCTGATGACCAACCACGTACATCTACTTATCACACCGCACCAAGAACAGAGTCTGCCCAAAGCCATGCAAATGCTGGGGCGTTACTATGTCCAGTACTTCAACTACAGCTACCAGGCGCACGGCACCCTGTGGGAAGGCCGCTACAAAGCCACCCTGATTGATAGCGAAGCCTACCTATTGACGTGCATGCGCTACATAGAGTTAAATCCGGTACGGGCTGGCATGGTATCGCATCCGTCTGAGCATCCTTGGTCAAGTTATCACTACAATGCCATGGGTCAGCTGAATGATTTGGTGAGGCCCTATCTTGAATACCGGCGCTTGGGGAAGACAGACGAAGAGCGTCAGGCTGCCTACCGTCAGCTATTCAAGCATCACATTCCTGAAAAAAGCGTCACCGAAATAAGAGAAGCGACAAATAAAGCCTGGGTGTTAGGAAATGACCGGTTCAAGCAACGAGATCGGAAGAGC
>JAMDBH010000126.1:6558-9398 GCA_023487615.1 Gammaproteobacteria bacterium | reverse complement strand
TTGATACTCGGTCCGAATCAATACGGGGATTGCGGGGGCGTAAAAGGTTAGTATTTTATCAAGAATTCCATTTATCCGCCAGATTTACCTTGCCCGGCAGCCTATTCTCGTCTATGATTTTGGGTTGCTTGCAATGAGATTGCAGGGAGAGGTGTCCGAGCGGTTGAAGGAGCACGCCTGGAAAGTGTGTATACGGTAACCCCGTATCGCGGGTTCGAATCCCGCCCTCTCCGCCATAACTACAGGGGCTAGGGGCTAGGGGCTAGGGAAAACCTAAACCCCAAAACTCTAACCCCTAGTCCCTACATTTCTAGTCCCTAGCCCCTGTTTTATGGTGGCTTGTATCGGTCCCCTCGCAACGAGCGGCTGTGAACCCCGTCAGGCCCGGAAGGGAGCAGCGGCAGCAACCTCACTCGTGTGCCGGGGTGTGGCTGGTACAGGCCGCCGCCTTTACCGCTAAAACCGCACCTCATTAGATTCCCTTAAGCCTGCATCTTCTGCTATCGTTACAGGGCGCCTCTAAAAATAGTGGATTTTGTCTTTAGGCAAGGCGGAATTCTGCGAGGAAGCGGAGTGTATACGCAGTCTGCCGCTGCGCGGCCCCGCATTCCGATGTACAGGGACGTACTAGTGTCGCGGGAGGCAGGATGCCGGGAGCGGACCGAGCAGAATTTCAACGCCGCATAAAGACAAAAGACGCATTTTTAGAGGTGCCCTTCAATGAATGACGCAGGATATTTCCATGACCTACCAAGTCCTCGCCCGCAAGTGGCGGCCGCGCAATTTCGACGAGATGGTCGGCCAGGATCATGTGCGCCGTGCACTGGTCAACGCCCTCGATAACGACAGGCTGCACCATGCCTTTCTGTTTACCGGCACGCGGGGAGTCGGTAAGACTACCATCGCGCGCATCTTGGCCAAGTCCCTCAACTGCGAGAAGGGAGTCAGCTCAAAGCCCTGCGGGGTGTGTAGCGCCTGCCGCGAGATAGACGAAGGGCGCTTTGTAGACCTGATCGAGGTGGACGCCGCCTCCCGCACCAAGGTCGAGGACACGCGTGATCTGTTGGAGAACGTGCAGTACGCCCCCACCCGCGGGCGTTACAAGGTGTACCTGATAGACGAGGTGCACATGCTCTCCGCCCACAGCTTCAACGCCCTGCTGAAGACCCTGGAAGAGCCGCCGCCGCACGTCAAGTTTTTACTCGCCACCACCGACCCGCAAAAACTGCCGGTGACTATCCTCTCGCGCTGCCTGCAATTCAACCTAAAGCGCGTTCCCGTTGATCTGATTAGCAAGCAGCTGGAATACATTCTCGTCCAGGAAGGGATTGAGGGCGAGCCAGGGGCGCGTCTCGCCTTGGCCCGTGCCGCCGACGGAAGTTTGCGTGACGCCTTAAGTCTGCTCGACCAGGCCATCGCCTATGGCGGCGGCGTACTCCGCGAGACTGACGTGCGCGCCATGCTGGGAACTATAGAACAGACCCATATCGTAGCCCTGCTGGACGCCCTGGCCGGTCACGACGCCCCAGCCTTGTTACAGCGAATACAATTGCTGGCCGAACACAGCCCCGATTTTGCCGGCGTGCTGGCCGATCTGCTCTCGCACCTGCATCGCATCGCCCTCGCCCAGATCGCCCCGGAGGCCATAGACGACAGTCTGGGTGACCGCGCCACTCTCCTGCGCCTGGCGCAGACCCTCAGCCCCGAGGACGTGCAGTTGTTCTATCAGATCGGACTACTCGGACGGCGCGACCTGTCCCTGGCGCCGGATGCCCGCAACGGTTTCGAAATGGCGCTGCTGCGCATGCTGACCTTTCGTCCGCGCAGCGCTGCAGAGCCGCTCAGCGTCTCCTCCGCTACGGCCTCTCACGCCTCACGCCTCACGCCTCACCCACCTGCGCCCCCTTCCGCGCAGGAACAGATTTCAGACGACTGGGATAAAGTGCTAAGCGCACTCAATCTCACCGGCATGCTAAAGCAGCTCGCAGTCAATTGCACCCTTATAGGACGGACCGGCGACACCCTGTCACTGCTCTTGGACAGCAGCCAGGCCAACCTGCGCACCGCGCGGCTGGAGGAGCGTCTGCAGCAAGCCCTGCAAACCTATTACCAGGCGCCGATCAAGCTCGTCCTCACCGTGGGCGAGCCCGGCGGGGCGACGCCGGCGCAGGCCCAGGCGCGAGAGCAGAGCCAACGCCAGCAGGCCGCCGTCCAGGTCATCCAGAGTGATGCCAACGTCCAGGCCCTGATCGAAACCTTCAACGCCCGCATCCATCCCGACTCGATCCAGCCCCTGGATTAATCTGATCTCTCTTTTCAGCTCAGGCCCTTCGACATGCTCAGGACAGGCTTGCTATAATTAAGGTAGGTAGAAATATATACAACGCCATAACCCTCCAGCATGTTCCCCTCCCCCTTGATGGGGGAGGGCCAGGGTGGGGGTGGTAGTAGCGCAAACACATCACGCAGAAAGACTTACCGAGGAAAGATATGAAAGGCGGTCTAGGCAACATCATGAAACAGGCCCAGCAGATGCAGGCCAACCTGCAAAAGGCTGCGGAGGAACTCGCCGGCCTTGAAGTCACCGGGCAGTCCGGCGCAGGCATGATCACCGTGGTCATGACCGGGTCGCATGACGTCAAGCGCGTCACCATAGATCCCAGCCTGATGCAGGAAGACAAGGAGATGCTGGAAGACCTGATCGCAGCGGCCGTCAACGACGCCGTGCGCGCGGTAGAGAAGACCTCCAAGGAAAAATACGCCGGCATGACGGGCGGCCTGGGCCTCCCCCCCGGCTTCAAGATGCCCTTCTAGCCTTGCAGCACGTCCCCAGCACACGC
>JAMDBH010000126.1:0-6548 GCA_023487615.1 Gammaproteobacteria bacterium | reverse complement strand
GAGGCCTTCCGGTGTCTGCCCGGCGTGGGCCCAAAGTCCGCCCAGCGCATGACCTTCCACCTGCTGGAACGCAACCGCGAAGGCGCGCGCCAACTCGCCGAGGCCCTGACCCAGGCCGTTAACAACATCCATCACTGCACCCTGTGCCGGACCTTAAGCGAAACCGAGATCTGCCGATTGTGCGCCAACAGCAGTCGCGACCGAGCCCTGCTGTGCGTCGTGGAAACCCCCGCCGATGTGCTCGCGGTAGAGCGCGCCACCGGCTACAAAGGCCTGTATTTCGTGCTGATGGGTCACCTCTCCCCCCTGGACGGCATCGGCCCCGAACAGATCGGCCTCAATAGGCTCACCGAGCGCCTGGACCCGGTAGTGGTGCGCGAAGTCATCCTCGCCACCAACCCCACCGCGGAGGGCGAGGCCACCGCGCATTACATCAGCGAACTGGTCCGCCCGCGCGGCATCAAAGTCACCCGCATCGCCCACGGCGTACCGCTGGGCGGCGAACTGGAATATGTGGACAGCGGCACCCTGTCGCATGCCTTTTCGGGGAGGCGGGAGATATAAACTACCTACAGATCGCACCCCTCCCGCCCATACCGATTATCCCAAAAACCTTTACTATTGACGTAACTCATAACACTTGCTAATCTGGTTCCGTGATTCGCAGTTTCCGTGATAAAGATACGGAAGCCCTGTATCAGGGCCGTTACGTCCGGCGTTTTCAGGGATTCCGCTCTCAAGCTGAACTACGGCTGGATCGGCTTGATAATGCAACTCAACTGCGAGATCTCGTCCAGTTTTCCGGAAATCGCCTGGAAGCCCTGAGCGGAAATCGTAAGGGACAGTACAGTATCCGCATCAACGATCAATGGCGAATATGTTTTGAGTGGCGTAAAGACGGTCCACACAACGTCGAAATCGTGGACTATCACCCATAAGGAGATACGACTATGGTTAACAACATGCGCCCCATACATCCCGGCGAACATCTGCGGGATGAAATGGAGGAACTGGGAATGTCGGCACGCGCTTTGGCAAAGGCCTTGGGCGTGCCTGTTAACCGCATTACCGGCATTTTAAACGAACAGCGCGCCGTCACCGCGGACACGGCGCTGCGATTGTCGCGTTATTTTGGCGGCACAGCGGAGTTTTGGTTGAATCTGCAAAGCGCCTATGAACTGCGCAGCACCCGACAAGCGGCCGGCAAAAAGATTGAGCGTGTGGTCACGCCACGCGCGGCCTGATAAAGCAAAGGGAGAAGAGAAGGGGAAGTTCATTGTATGACTACCATACCTCTCGCTTCACCTGCTCCAACTGCTTCGCCAATCTTATATCTTCCTCCAATAGATGCCTAAAGCGGACTTGAATCCGCCACATCTATTCCGTAAGGCACAACGCCGTTGCCCCGCTGTCGCTCGCACGGTTGACCGGAGCCGGGCTAATGGGTGACCCGGGAAATTTTAAGAAATCCGTTGGCGTGATAATATACACTCTTAACATAGCGCGTCAGTGCGCAGGAGGCTTGACCATAACGAGGATTCAGATCGATTTGCCCGACGCAACCGCGCAGGCGGCGCGTGATGCGGGTCTGCTGACGCCCGAGGCGCTGACGCAGTTGCTCAAGGATGCGATGCGCAGGCAGGCGGCGCAGGCTTTGCTGGCGGGCGCGGCACGCGCGTCGAAGGCAGGCAGCCGTTGTCGATGGAGGAGATTCAGGCAGAGGTCAACGCGGTGCGCAAGAAGCGGCGCGCCAAGGCCAGCTCTGCTGCATGAGGGATCGCCCGCGGCTGGTGGCCGATACCAATGTGCTGGTGTCGGCCTTCCTGTGGGAGAGTGTTCCGGGACGCTTGATCGAGTTGGCGGGCGAGAAGGAATTGCAGCTCTTTACCTGCCGCGAGCTAGTCGATGCTGGCCGAGGTGTTGCACCGGGAGAAACTGGCCAAGCAAGTCGCGGCAACGGGGCTTACCGCCGCCCGGATGGTGGCCCATTACCGGCGCATCGCCACCATGGTGACGGCGCGGCAACTCGCCAGCCGAATCTCGCGCGATGCCGACGATGATCGCGTGCTCGCCTGCGCCGTCGCCGCCCAAGTCGATTTCATCGTCTCGGGTGATGACGATTTGCTCTCGCTCAAACAGTATCAGGGCATCCCCATCGTTTCCCCGGCAGAGGCGGTGCACAGAATCAAAACAAGCTGAACCACCAGCATCTCCCGGGTACGCCGCGAAGCGGCTGATCCACGCCACGGGCTACCCTTTTGTGTGTGTTGACCACCGAGCCGGAACAGATCGGCCTCGATAGGCTCACCGAGCGCCTGGACCCGGCAGTGGTGTGCGAACTCATCCTCGCCACCAACCCCACCGCGGAGGGCGAAGCCACCGCGCATTACATCAGCGAACTGGTGCGCCCGCGTGGTATCAAGGTCACCCGCATCGCCCACGGCGTACCGCTGGGTGGCGAACTGGAATACGTAGACAGCGGCACGTTGTCGCATGCCTTCACAGGCCGGCGGGAGATTTGAAATTAAAGAGCGGTTTTGGTGATGCTGGATGATCTGTTTGCGGCTGTGTTTGCCATCCTGATGATAAAAATGTTGCTCTTACTCAGGAGTCACAAAGTAAGGCTACAACGCTTATGATGTGACTCCTGAGTAAATACACTGTTTTACCTACCCCCACCCTGTCCCGCCCCCCTAAACAGGGGGCGAGGACGTAGCGGGAAGTGTAGCATTACTTACTGACTTATGAGTATATGAGTAACATCATGAAAAAATTGTTGCTGACGGGCCGCAACGGTTTCGTCGGCCAAACCATTCAAAGCATCGTCGCGAAGCATGGCGCGCAATATGATTTAGAGCTAGTTATTCCCACGCACGAGCCCGACCTTTCCGACCAGCCCGGTCTTTATGCCATGCTGGCCGATACTCAACCCGACTATCTCATCCACCTCGCGGCGCAGAGTTTCGTGCCCGCAGCGATTAAGAATCCGCGCGAAACTTTCGAGATTAATTTTTTAGGCACTTTGAATTTGCTGCAGGCATTAAAGCAGGCGAATTTCAGAGGGCGCATGATTTATGTCGGCTCCGGTGATGTCTACGGCCTGGTGGATACCGAGGCTTTGCCGATTCTAGAAACCTACCCGCTCAAACCGCGCAATCCCTATGCGGTGAGCAAGGTTGCAGCCGAGGCCTTGTGTTATCAGTGGAGCCAGACCGAGGGCATGGATGTCGTCATGGTGCGGCCATTTAACCACGTTGGCGCCGGACAAAGCGAACACTTCGTGGTATCGGATTTCGCCAAGCAAGTGACGCAAATCAAGCTGGGGCTGCGTGCGCCTGTCCTTGAAGTAGGCGACATTGATGTGACGCGCGACTTTACCGATGTGCGCGATGTAGTCAGGGCGTATCTGCTGCTGCTCCGGCAAGGGTGTTCCGGCGAGGTGTATAATGTCGGCTCGGGCCAGGGACGCACGGTCCGGGCATTGTTGGAGGCTTTGCTTGACATCGCCGGTGTTACCGCCACGATCACGCAAAATGTCGTCCGATTGCGCCCCGCCGAGCAGCGACGGGTATACGCCTCGCCCGCCAAGCTGTTTAAGGAAACCGGCTGGCAGCCGCAAATCAAGATCGAACAGTCATTGAAAGACGCTTTAATGGATTGGGAGCAAAAACTAAAAAATGGCTAAGCATGCACTCATCACCGGCATCACCGGGCAAGACGGCGCCTATTTGGCAAAGTTGCTGTTGGACAAAGGGTATGAAGTTTACGGCGTGATCGCGCGGCGCGGCAGCGACACGTTATGGCGGCTGCGTGAACTGAAGGTTGAGCAGCAGGTGCGCTTGCTCAATGCCGATCTGATTGACCTGTCATCCCTGATCCGCGCCATGGAGCGGGCCGAGCCACAAGAGGTATACAACCTCGGCGCACAAAGCTTTGTCAGCACTTCTTGGGAGCAACCGATTCTCACCGCTCAGGTGACCGGCGTATCGGTCGTCAACATGCTGGAGGCAATCCGCCAGACCAACCCTGAAGCGCGTTTTTATCAGGCTTCCACCAGCGAAATGTTTGGCCTCATTCAGACGGAGAAGCAAGACGAGAAAACGCCCTTCTATCCCCGCAGTCCTTACGGGGTCGCCAAACTTTACGGGCATTGGATGACCATAAACTACCGCGAGAGCTTTAATATCCATGCCAGCAGCGGTATTCTTTTCAATCACGAATCGCCGTTGCGCGGCATTGAATTCGTAACTCGCAAAGTGACCGACGCCGTTGCCCGGATCAAACAAGGCAAGCAGAAAGAACTACGGCTGGGTAACATTGATGCCCAGCGCGACTGGGGTTTCGCGGGGGATTACGTCGAGGCGATGTGGCTCATGCTGCAGCAGGAAAAGCCGGATGATTACGTGGTAGCGACAGGGCGCACGACTACGGTTCGGGATATGTGCAGAATCGCCTTCTCCCATGTGGGCCTCAATTATGAGGATCATCTTGTAATAGACCCCGAATTCTTCCGTCCCGCTGAAGTAGATATCCTGCTCGGTAATCCTGCAAAGGCCAAAGAAAAGCTGGGGTGGGAAGCAAAAACCAGTCTCGAAGATCTCATTGCTATGATGGTGGACGCCGATATGCGGCGGGTAGAAAGAGGATAACCATGTTTGTGCCCGTCATTCTCCCCGCCACGCTAGCCGGAGGCTGACATGAACGACATGCTTCTTAGCGCCTGGCGCTACCGCTACTTCATCCTCTCGTCCATCAAAACCGAGCTTCGCACCAAATTTATACGCAGCCGTTTGGGCGGGCTGTGGATGATTTTGCACCCGCTGTCGCAGGTACTCATCTTTGCCTTTGTGCTCTCAGCGGTGCTGTCCGCCAAGTTGCCGGGCATCGACAATCAATACGCCTACGCCATCTACCTGATGGCTGGCATTTTGGGCTGGTCGCTGTTTGCTGAAATCGTCAACCGCTGCCTGACCCTGTTCATCGACAACGGCAACATCCTCAAGAAATTGGTGTTCCCCAGAATTGCCTTGCCGCTCATCGTCACCGGCAGCGCTTTGGTTAACAACGCACTGCTCTTTGTGGCCATTCTCGCTATTTTTGGCGTACTGGGGCACTTGCCCGGTTCCGCACTCATTTGGCTACCCGCACTCATGGCGGTCAATATTGCCTTGGCGCTTGGGCTGGGTTTGGCCTTGGGCGTGCTCAACGTTTTTATGCGGGACATCGGACAGATTGTTCCTGTGATCTTGCAATTCCTGTTCTGGTTCACCCCCATCGTTTACATGGCCAACATCATTCCAGAGCAATACCGGACTTGGCTGGTGTTCAATCCAATGATTCCCATCGTCACGGGTTACCAAAACGTACTGCTGTACAACCGCGCGCCCGATTGGTCTGGTCTGGACGTGATTGCCCTTATTGCTCTAGCGCTGCTCGCTTTTTCCCTGCTGCTGTTTCGCAAAGCCAGCCCTGAAATGGTGGACCAATTATGAGCGGCGAACTGCACGTACAAAACCTGGGCAAATCCTACCGCCAATGGGGCAGCGAATGGCGGCGTGTGGCCTCCTGGTTTACGCCGGCCATCCGACCGCGTGAGGAACACTGGGTGCTCAAAGACGTGAGCTTTTCCATTGGTCCCGGCGAAGCGGTTGGCATCGTCGGGCAAAACGGCGCGGGCAAAAGCACCCTGCTCAAGCTCATTACCGGCACCACTCGCCCTACCCAAGGTGGAGTGCGGGTACGTGGCCGCGTGGCAGCCATTCTGGAGCTGGGCATGGGCTTCAATCCCGACCTGACGGGCCGACAAAACGCTTACCACTCCGCCGGCCTCATGGGCCACAGCCAAACCGACATCGAACGCGCCATGCCTGAAATCGAGGCCTTTGCTGAAGTGGGCGAGCATTTCGACCAGCCGATCAGAACCTACTCCAGCGGCATGCAAATGCGTGTGGCGTTTGCCGTGGCCACAGCCTTCCGGCCAGATGTTCTAATCGTCGATGAGGCGCTTGCTGTCGGCGACGCATTCTTCCAGGTCAAGAGCTTTGCGCGGATCAACGAATTCAAGCGGCTAGGGACCACGATCCTGTTCGTCTCGCACGACGTGGGCTCGGTCAAGACGTTGTGCGACCGCGCGATCTTGCTCTCCGAGGGCCGGATCGAGCGCGATGGCAACGCCGTCGCGGTGTCGGATTACTACACGGCGCTCATCACCAGCCGGCTTGTCGCCGAGCACATTGTCCAAGACACTGCGTCCGGGTTTCCGGTGACCCGCTCAGGAACCCGCGAGGTCGAGGTGGTTTCGGTCCGGGTTGTCGACGCGGCGGGCGAGGCCAAGGAGGCCTTCTTCTGCGGGGAGCGGGCGCGGGTCGAGGTCTGCGTCGAGGTCATGCAGCCGATCCCGAAACTTGTGCAGGGCTTCCTGCTTCGGGATCGGCGTGGCAATGACGTTTACGGCACCAACACGTTCCATCTCGATAAGGTTATCGTCGGCCCGGAGGTCGGGGTACGCTATCGAATCGGTTTCGATTTTGATGGACGAGAGGATGAAG
>JAMDBH010000137.1:6515-9544 GCA_023487615.1 Gammaproteobacteria bacterium | reverse complement strand
GAGTTCAGACGTGTGCTCTTCCGATCGTACAGCAACGCGAGGTTGTTCAGGCTCGTGGCCACATCGGGATGATCCGGGCCAAGCGCCTTCTCCCTAATCGCCAGCGAGCGCTTGTAGAGCGGCTCGGCCTGCGCGTATTGACCTTGTGTGTAATACAAATACGCGAGGTTGTTCAGGCTCGCGGCCACATCGGGATGATCCGGGCCGAGGGCTTTCTCTGCGACCCCCAACGCTTTTTTCGCAACGATCACTGCACGGTCATATTGCCCTTTTTGATAGAGCGACATGACTTCCTGATTAAGAATATCCCACTCGATGCCAGCGCCTTGGGAAAATGCGGGGGTGGCAGTCAGCAGGAACAGCGCAACCATTCCAATGGTTCGTATTAGTTTCATCACCAGCGCGGTTCCAGAAAACCCGCGAATGGCCAGTTTCATCATGTTTCAGTCCCTCCTTCTTTTCTTGTGGCTAACGCTCGGGTTCAGGCGCGGCGGCGCGTCAGCGCCGACGTCGCCTGGAACCCCTTGTTAGCCGTCTTACCCTTCAATGAAGTAATCACTGTCAATCTTCTTCGTTTCATACGAAGTGACGGGAGTGACCCCAACATTGTGGTCGATCATGAGTTGGGCTAATTGCTCGCCGTCTATGAGCACGATCTTTGAATCGATTTTCGCTACATAATCCTCGGCTTCACGGCTGAAGTCGGAAGTAGTGATAAAGATTCCCTTCTTTGCGCGGTGCCCTTGCAGGGCACCAGCGAATTTCTGAATTTCAGGGCGCCCGATTGTGGCCTGCCACCGCTTGGCTTGAATGTAGATGACATCAAGGCCAAGGCGATCTTCGTTAATGATGCCGTCAATGCCTTCATCTCCGCTGCGACCAATGGCTTTACCGGCTTCTTTTCGGGAACCGCCATAGCCCATTTTTACAAGTACGTCGATGACAAGACGCTCGAAGAATGACGGGGAACACTCTCTTACGAATTTCAAAAGCTCAGCCGAGAGGTCTTCGCGAAGTTTCTGGTACGCGGTTTCCAGAAGCTCGCCGGGCGTTTGAAGAGTTTCTGTTTCGGCGGTTTCTGTGGTTTCTTCCCGTTCTCGGTGTTTTGCTCTGAACTCAATGAACTCAGGGAATTGCTCCAAGAACTTCACATTGATTTCGGGTGGATTCTTGGACAGGACTTCCCGCCCTCGCTGGGTGATGCGGAAGTGTCCGCGCCGCGTGGCCTCCAACAATGCCGCCTTACTCATATAAGAGCGCGCCCAAGCGACACGGTTGTCGAATCTTGGTTGCTGGCCACTCGGCAACATTTCATTCTTTTCGGCATCCGTAAGCCCGAACTTTTCGGACAAGCCCTCGATAGCTTCCCGGAGGGAATGTTCGTTTCCGTCCGCTGCAAAGCGGAGCAAGGGAAGCATGATTGACTGGTAATCAGGTATCGCCATGTTTGGTTCTTCTGTTGTTGACGGCTAACGTTCACGTTGAGGGGCGCGCCGCTTGCGGCGCGTCCCTCTCGAACGTGGGGTTAGGCGGGATGCACTATTTCTTCCTCGGGTCGTCTGCGGGGTTGACGTAGTTAATGGCCCAAGGCCCCACGCCGTGAACTTGAACGATGGTCTCCTCTTTAGTCCAAGCAAAGTGATTGGTCTTCGGCTGCATGATGGCCACGCTGCCGGCGGATAGTGCCTTTGTCTTGGATTGGTCCAGTTTGTCCCCGGTGCCCATGTTGAAAGTACCGGAGATCACCGTGACGTGCTCGATCGCCGGATGCCAGTGGGCGGGTATCTGGTAATTCGCCGGGAATCTCAGACGAAAGGTAAACGGCACCGCCTCGTTGAGCGGGCCTTCGATTACAGCAAGCTTCGCTCCAGCCGGCAGCGATGGCACGTCCGTCCACTTGAACTCATCCGGGGTGGCCATCATGTGGGCACTCGATTGTGCCCAGGCTGCGGGCCCTCCCAGACAGCTTAGGGCGAGAGTTACGAACAGTGCAGCAAACGTGTTTCTCATAGTGACCTCCTAACGAACGTTTTTGTTGGAGCCCGTGGAAGTTGGCTGGCGGGCATCGGCTCCATCACGCCCGCCTAACGTTGGACATAACCGGCGCTGCGCGGCTTCATCGCGCAGCGTCCGTGTTGATGGATGGGTTGGGCGGCATTTCTATGAACTCGCCTTCCCATACCACTCGGAT
This sequence comes from Gammaproteobacteria bacterium, assembly GCA_023487615.1. Next base: position 7,353 of record JAMDBH010000137.1, on the reverse strand, counting down.
TGGTAATAGCTCAGGACCACCGCGATGATGTTGCGAATACGTCTCGCCCATCTACCGAATAGCCAAGTGGCGGGCCGTTATCGAAATCGAACACAGAATCGATCTCTGGATATTCGTCGATCATAGCGCCGTAGGTAGCCTCAAGCCGGTATGGCATGCGCCCCATATGTTTGCTGCGGTTGCATAGAGAGTTGACGATCCGAAACTCAGGGAGGCTATAGATCGCAACGTAGAAGTGCTGCTCTGGTGTTACTGGCTTTTGTTCCTTGGGATTGAAGCCTGGACAGATCCAGTCGCGGAGATGATTTACCCCCATGAGCAGATACAAGACGCTCGCCGTGTCTTTCACTTTTGGCGTCTGGAACTTTGATGCGGCGCGTTGAAGCGAGCGAAAAAACGCCTCATCAGAGTTGATGTCAAAGAACTGCGGAGGAGTAACGGCGATTCCGGTCATGACGCCCAACTAGAAATAGGCCTCCTAAATGACGCATATAATTGCGTCAATATAGGAGACTTTGAGTTAGAATTGTTTGATAAGTATATATTTTTAAATGATTTTTTTATAATTTCTCATGCGCGGAGCAGCCAAACCGCTGGGGGATTTACCTCTTCCGCCATTTCAGCTTGTTTTGGCCTTCAGTCCAACCGTAGCCGCAATACCGGCGAGCAGTAAACCCGCCAATATCATAACCGGGCCGATGCTGGTTCTGAGCACGGTCCAGGCCCAGTCTTGGTTGAGGGCGACGGCGAGGTAGAGCATGCCGGAGTGCAGCAGCGTGCCCGCGATAAACAGCCAACTGATGACTTCCTTGTAGAGCGCCGGGATCATCAACATGCC
>JAMDBH010000137.1:0-6487 GCA_023487615.1 Gammaproteobacteria bacterium | reverse complement strand
TCGAGCGCAAGGATGGCGTCGGTTTGCGCCTGCGCCAGCAGGGCGTCCGGCGTGCCGCCCTTTACTTCTTCCAGTTGCGCGGCGGCGGTGTTTTTTTCCGTGATTGCCTGTTGCAGCGGGCCGACGTAGTTCAGCACCATGTAAGGGCCGAGCGCGGCGGTTAACACCAGGTACAGGAAACCAAACACGATATTCTTTTTGCCGGTCATGTCTGTGCTCCTCTTGGTTTGAAGTTTTTTTTCCCTCTTCCCCGTCCACTCCTTTAAGGGGTCAGAGCCCTTTTAGGCGATCGCCGTCTAGGCCGCGGGGTTAAACTTCGCGCAGCATGTCCAGCTTTCAGCACGATGCGAAGAGCATCGTTTACCGCCTCGGAGCTAGGAAATGCCTTGGCGACATCTGGTTCCAGCATCACGACGTTTGCGCCCTCTTTTAAAATGCGTTTGTAGTATTTTCCACGGATAGCCTTCGAATAGTCGAACTGATATTCGGACCGCAGGTCATCAGATGGATGGGTTTTAGGTTTCATGACGTTTACGCTCTTGGGCGGTGGCTAATCTGGCACTGATGATTCGGGTGTTTCCTGTACGCTCCACATGGGCTACGAGAAGCAATCGTCCCTGAGAGGAAAAACCCACCGTAATGAAATGGCGTTCACCGACAGAGTGATCTGGGTCGTCGAATGTTGCAGCCAATGGATCATAGAACACCGTGACCGCTTCATCAAAAGAAACCCGATGCTTTTTGACATTGCGCTCGGCTTTCTTGTGATCCCATTCGAACCACATCGGGTAATTCTAACTTATTCTAGCTCTTTATGAGCTAGCCTTGATACCAATCATAGCCGCAATACCGGCGAGCAGCAAACCCGCCAGTATCATAACCGGGCCGATGCTGGTTTTGAGGACGGTCCAGGCCCAGTCTTGGTTGAGGGCGACGGCGAGGTAGAGCATGCCGGAGTGCAGCAGCGTGCCCGCGATAAACAGCCAACTGATGACTTCCTTGTAGAGCGCCGGGATCATCAACATGCCTAACACGAGACCTACGGCAATGTTGAGCAGCGCTTCGAGATTACCGTGCGCGTGCGGGCCGCCTTTGATGTCAATGATGGGCTGTCGAGCTTTAAGCTGTTTGTCGAGCGCAAGGATGGCGTCGGTTTGCGCCTGCGCCAGCAGGGCGTCCGGCGTGCCGCCCTTTACTTCTTCCAGTTGCGCGGCGGCGGTGTTTTTTTCCGTGATTGCCTGTTGCAGCAGGCCGACGTAGTTCAGCACCATGTAAGGGCCGAGCGCGGCGGTTAACACCAGGTACAGGAAACCAAACACGATATTCTTTTTGCCGGTCATGTCTGTGCTCCTCTGCTTTTGGACGATTAATGCTGGATTCCCGTTTTCACGGGAATGACAGCGCCATTATGTATAGTTAGCCTTTGCGCTTGTGCTGTTCAAGTAACTCGACCAGGTGTTCCACGGATTCATAACCGGGTATCAGGCTGCCGTCTTCCAGTATGAATGCGGGGGTGCCGCGTATCCCCAATTCTCTTACCGCTTGCAGATGTTGCTTGACGGGATTATCGCAGGGTTTGGTACGCACTTCTTCACCAGCCTTGGCGCGTGTAATCGCTTTTTTACGATCCTTGGAACACCAAACGGAGACGGCCTTGAGATAAGATTCGGAATCGAGCCCCGCGCGCGGATAAGCGGCATAGCGCACTTTGATACCCTGCCGGTTAATCTTCGCCATGTCGGTGTGCATACGCTGGCACACCGCGCAATCAATATCGGTGAATACCGTCACGGTGTATTTCACCTGTTTGGGTGAAAATACGATCATGTCTTCTTCCGCAAGGGGAGCGATAATTTTGAGGCGCGCCTCGGCGCGTGATTGTTCGCTCAAGTTGGTTTCGGTCTTGAGATCAATCAGGTCGCCTTGAAACAAGTAGCGGCCGTCTTTGTTGAGGTAAAACACGGTGGAGCCGTAGCTCACCTCGTAGATGCCGGGCACGGCTGTGGCTTTAAGGCCGTCCGGCGCCTGGCCGGGGACCAGTTGCTGGAGCATCCCCCGCACCGCCGTGAGATCGTCTTGCGCGGCGTGTAACGGCATGCTCAGGCTGATGACGCCGAGCAGTATGAAAATGGCTTTAAAATTAACAGCGTTGGTTTGCATAAGCTACCTTACTAATCCCTGAAATTGATGTACTGTAATGGCAGACCCAGCGCAGTCTTGCGCAGCAGCGCAATCGCTTCCTGAAGGTCATCGCGCTTTTTGCCGTTCACGCGCACCTGGTTGCCCTGGATGGATGCCTGCACCTTTAGACCGGAATCCTTGATGAGTTTCACAATCTTTTTTGCGGTTTCGATCTCTATCCCCTCTTTCAGGGTGATTTTCTGCTGCGCCTTGCTGCCGCTCAGCACGGGCGCATCCGCCTTCAGGCTTTGCACGTCCACGCCGCGTTTGGCGAGCTTGCCGTGTAGGATGTCGAGCACCTGTTTGAGTTGAAATTCGGTGTCGCCGTGCAGGGTCAGAGTGTTTTCCTGCTGCTCGATGCTCGCGCTGGTGCCTTTAAAATCGAAGCGCGTGGCGACTTCGCGGCTGGCCTGGTCCACCGCGTTGGCGAATTCGTGTTTGTTGACTTCTGAAACCACGTCAAATGAGGGCATGTCGGTTTTCCAGAAATAGCTACTGGGTAATGATAGGTTGTATGTACATAGCGGCTACGGTGCTCCTGCCCCCTCTCCCTGCAAGGGAGAGGGAAAATATACCAAGCTATCATACCATTTCACCCGCGCGGGTGATGCTGGGCGTGCAGTTCCTTGAGGCGCGCGCGCGCTACATGGGTGTAGATTTGCGTGGTGGAAAGATCGCTGTGGCCCAGCAGCAGTTGCACCACGCGCAGGTCGGCGCCGTGATTCAGCAGGTGAGTGGCGAAGGCGTGTCGCACGGTGTGGGGCGACAAGGGCTTTTTTATACCGGCTTTGCGCGCATGGTGCTTGATGCGATGCCAGAACGCCTGCCGCGTAAGCGGCTGCCCTGCCCTGCCGGGAAACACCAAGGCACTGACCGCCCGCTCCACCAGTTGCGCGCGCGCCTCGCTGAGATACTTTTCCAGCCAGTGCACTGCCTCCGCGCCCAGTGGCACCAGCCGCTCCTTGTCGCCCTTGCCGGTGACGCGCAGCACCTCCTGGCGCAGGTTGACCTGGGAAAGTTGCAGGTTCACCAGTTCCGACACGCGCAGGCCGCAGGCGTACAGCACCTCCAGCATTGCGCGGTCGCGCAGGCCGAGCGGCTCGTTGACATCCGGGGCGTCGAGCAGAGTCTCGACCTCGGTCTCGGTCAGAAACTTGGGCAGCGGCCGCCCCAGCTTGGGCGCAGCCACCTGCGCGGTGGGATCGGCGTTTAATTGCCCTCGCTGCACCCGGTGCTGGTAAAAACGCTTGAGACTGGACAACAGGCGCGCCGTGGAACGCGGACGTATGTTCTGCGCCGCGCGCGAGCCAAGATAGGCCAGGACATCTTCACGCCGCGCGTGTAAAAGTATGGGGCTTGTTGCGGCGCGCTGCGTGGCAAGCCAGCGAGCAAAATGGCTCAGGTCGGAACGGTAGGCGAATAAGGTGTTGCGGCTCAGGCCGCGCTCCATCCACAGCGCGTCGAGGAACGTCTCGATCTCGGCCAGGTCTGCCTCAGAAAGTACCGCTGCCGCTGCTTGGTTCACGCCGCTCATGTTCCAGCAAGCGGCGCTTTAAGGCAAGGGCTGCGCCACGGGTTTTGCCTGAATAGCCGCCCAGGCCGGAGGCCGACACCACGCGGTGGCAGGGGATAATGATGGGGATGGGGTTGGCGCGGCAGGCGTTGCCCACGGCGCGGGCGCTGGTGTGCAAACGCTTTGCCAATGTGCCGTAGGTGAGAGGCTGTCCCGGTTTGGATTGAAGCAGCGCACGCCACACGCGCTGTTGAAACGGAGTACCCTGCGGGGCGAGCGGCAGTGAAAAGCGCTTGTGCGGGCGGGTGAGATAGGTTTGCAGTTGGCGCACCACGCGCCGGGTCAGTGCGTCGCGCGGGCTCCGTGCGGGACTATTGTCCGGGAGAAAATCCAGCGCAGTAAGCGCGCCGTTTATGATGCGCACGCCGAGTTTGCGTGAGCATCCGCCAAGGGGCATGACGAGTATTGCCTGGTAATTACGCTGTTCCGGCACTTGAAGCACCTCGAACAAAGCCCCCTCGCTAACGCTCGCCCCCCTTTGTCAAAGGGGATGGACGAAGGCCAGGAGCTTTAGGGAAGCGCTGGCTTAATCCGCCGATTCCTGACGGGCGGTCAGCTTTTCCTTGATGCGCGCTTCCTTGCCTTGCAGATCGCGCAGGTAGTACAGCTTGCCGCGCCGCACGTCGCCACGGCGCTTGAGCTTGATCTCTTGCAGGCTGGGGCTGTAGGTCTGGAACACGCGCTCCACGCCTTCGCCATGCGACATCTTGCGTACGGTAAAGGAGGAATTCAGGCCGCGGTTGCTCTTGGCGATCACGACGCCTTCGTAGGCCTGCAAACGCTCGCGGTTGCCTTCTTTCACCTTGATCTGCACCACCACGGTGTCGCCCGGCGAAAAGGCCGGTATCTTGCGCGTCATCTGTTCGGCTTCGATTTGCTGGATAATGCTGTTCATACACTGCTCCTGACTGTACATAACGACATAAATACGATTTCTGTCGTTATGTATGGTTTTTAAAAACTACTGTTTGTATTCTTCAATAAATTCATTTAGTAAAATCTGTTGCTCCTGCGTCAGCAACATCCCGGCCAGCAGATCGGGGCGGCGCAGCCAGGTTCGTCCCAGCGCCTGCTTTTTGCGCCAGCGCGCAATGGCCCGGTGGTCGCCCGACAGCAGCACCTCCGGCACGCGCAGCCCGTCCACTTCCTCCGGGCGCGTGTAGTGCGGATAGTCCAGCAGGCCGTCCATGAACGAATCCTGCGCCGCCGAGTCTTCGTGCCCCAGCACGCCGGGCATTAAGCGGATCAAGGCGTCCATCACCACCAGCGCCGCCAGCTCGCCGCCTGACAGCACGTAATCGCCTATCGAGCACTCCTCGTCCACCTGTGCGGCGATCAAGCGCTCGTCCACGCCTTCGTAGCGCCCGGCAATCAGCAGCAGGCTGTCATAACCGGCCAAACGCCGCGCACCTGCTTGCGTGAGACGCTCGCCTTGGGGCGAGAGATACACCACGCGCGGTTTGCTACTCAGCGCCGCGCGCGCCGCGTTGATTGCGTCGCGCAGCGGCTGCACCTGCATCACCATGCCGGGGCCGCCGCCGTAGGGCCGGTCATCCACGTTGCCGTGCGGGCTGTGCGTGTAAGCGCGCGGATTCCACATGCTCACTTTGACCAGTCCGTCGCGTATTGCGCGACCCGTCACGCCGTACTCGCCGAACGCGGAGATCATGTCCGGAAACAGCGTGACTATACCGATTTCCACGGGCCGATTTCTACCTTAGAACTCCGCGTCCCAGTCCACCCGCAGCACGCGCTGCGCGAGGTCTACTTCCTGCAATACCTGCGGCACCAGCGGAATCAGCCGCTCGCGCTCGCCTTGCACCACCAGCACGTCATTTGCGCCGGTTTCCATGAAACCCTGCGCCGTGCCGAGCGTGACTCCATCCATGTTCACCACCGTGAGACCCAGCATGTCGGCGTGATAATATTCGCCGGCGGGCAAGGGCGGAAACTGGCTGCGTTGCAGCGCGATCTCCGCGCCCACCCAGCGGCTTGCGTCATCCCGGCTGGCGCACGGCTCAAACCGCGCCACGATACTCTTGCCCTGCTTGCGCCCCTCCGCTACAGACAGCGGAGTCCAGACGTCTTGAGATTCGTCCCGCGCGCGCAAATACCAGGTGTGATAACGCAGGATATTTTCCGCGGGTGCTGTGTAAGACTGAATCTTCAGCCAGCCGCGCAGTCCATGCAGCCCGATGACCCGGCCGACGCTGATAAACCGCGCGGCCTGCCCCTCCGCCGTGCTCAGGCGGTCTGTTGCGCGATCAGGCTGGCCACGCGCGGCGACGTCTTCGCGCCCTGCCCCAGCCAGTACTTGAGCCGCTCTTGATCCACCGTGAAGCGCGGTTCCGGGGCCTTGGCGATGGGATTGAAAAATCCCACGCGCTCGATATAACGCCCGCCCAACGCGCGCCGGCTGTCGGCGACAACGATGCTGTAAAACGGCCGCTTCTTCGCGCCGCCACGTGCCAATCGTATGGTTACCATATCCTCATTTTCCTCAAACCCGCGCCAAGGCGCGGCCTGCCGCAATTAAACGTGTAATTTTACTGGATTTTTGGAAAATAAGGAAGGCCTGCCGACTCATTGCCCCGGCGGACACCCCCCTTACGCACCCCTGCCAATATCCGTGCGCGGCGAGTACGGCGTGACGGGTCGCGCAATACGCGACGGACTGGTCAAAGTGAGCATGTGGAATCCGCGCGCTTACACGCACAGCCCGCACGGCAACGT
>JAMDBH010000099.1:1499-9581 GCA_023487615.1 Gammaproteobacteria bacterium | reverse complement strand
ACCTTCATGGCGATGCCGATGGTGTTCATCATGATGATGCAGATGGGCATGCACTAGATGCTCGTGGATATGCCCATGCTTATGTTGCTCTGTAAGCACCAGATAGGTGGCGACTATCATCAACAGCAGGACAATAATAAAGGTCACGCCGAGCGGTTCGTTCAACAGAATTATAGCCGTCGCCGCGCCAATGAAGGGCGCCGTGCTGAAATGCGCGCTGGTGCGGGCGCTGCCTAAATGACGTAAGGCGTATACAAACAACACTAAACTGATGCCATAGCTGAACAATCCAAGCAGCATGGCGGAGAGCAAGACAAAAATTTCAGGCAGCTCTGCTCCGCTAACATAGGCGAGTATCAAGGAAACACTGCCCGCCGCCAAACCTTTAATCATCGCAATGGTCATCGGATCGCCTGCGGAAATCTTGCGCGTCAGATTATTATCCACGCCCCACATAAAACACGCGCCCAGGACGGCAAGTAAACCCATATTAAAACTTAGCGCAGCGCCCGGATTATAGAAAAGCATAAACCCGGCCAACAGCATGATTAGCGTGGCAACCCAGATCCGGGCAGCAACCGCCTCCCTGAACACCCAGGCAGAGATAAACACGGTCAACACACCTTCCAGATTCAACATTAACGAAACGCTGGAAGCCGTGCTGGTGGTTAATCCATACAATAAAAGAATCGGCCCCAGCACCCCGCCTGTTATTGTCGCTCCCGCAAGCCACAGATAATCGCGCCCATGCAGCGCCGCTTCCCTACTCCATACCGTCTTACGCTGCATCAAGCTGCCGGCGAATTTAATGACCAGCAATCCCAGACCGCTGCCCAGATATAACAAACCCGCCAGCAGCAGCGGCGGCATTTCTCCCAATAATACCTTGGCCAGCGGCGTACTCGCGCCGAACAACGCCGCCGCCATCAAGGCGAAGAAGGCGTAGCGTTGGACATGAAGGTCAATCATGGCGGTTTCTAATTTCTAGTGAAAAACTAAGGAAATCTGACTTACAGAGGTTCACTAATATTATCCCTTTTCAGGAGGTGTTGCATGTTAGTGAGTTATAATCGTTTATCGGTTGCCGGGCGCGCACAGGCCGGTTCGCTATTGCATCCATCCCGTTTCGCTCAAATAGGACAAGGACAAATGAACAGCTTGCGGCAGATTTTGCACGTACGCATACACACCTATGAAGATACCAAAGAGAATTGAACCGCTGGTCGAGGAGGGTCTCGTTGATGCGGTCATCCGTCAGCTCATGAGCGGCAAAGAGGCTATGGTCTACGTGGTCCGCTGCGGGGAAGAGATCCGCTGCGCGAAGGTTTACAAAGAAGCTAACAAGCGCAGCTTCCGCCAGGCCACTGAGTACGCCGAAGGCCGCCAAGTGAAAAACAGCCGTCGCGCCCGCGCCATGGGAAAGAGCAGCCGGTATGGACGTAAGGCACAGGAGGAGGCGTGGCAAAGCGCCGAGGTGGACGCCTTGTACCGTCTCGCCGCCGCCGGCGTGCGTGTCCCGCGGCCCTATGACTTCCTCGAGGGCGTGCTGCTGATGGAGTTGGTGACCGACGACAATGGCAACGCCGCCCCGAGACTGAACGATCTGGCGCTAACGGCAGAGCAGGCCCGCGAGTACCACCGCACACTGATTAGACAGGTCGTGCGCATGCTCTGCGCCGGGATCGTCCACGGCGACTTGTCCGAATATAACGTGCTCGTCGGCAGCGAAGGGCCCGTCATCATAGACTTGCCCCAAGCCGTAGACGCCGCGAGCAACAACGCCGCCGCCAGTATGCTCGAACGGGACGTCGCCCGCCTGGCCGCCTACTTCGGCCGTTTCGCCCCCGCGCTCCTGACCACCGACTATGGCAAGGAGATATGGTCACTCTACCAGAGCGGCAAGCTACAGCCGGAGATCGAGCTGACCGGGCGCTTTGCGCGCAGCGAGAAACCGGCTGATGTGGGCAGTGTCATGCGGGAAGTGGACGACGCGCGAAAGGAAGAAGAGGCGCGCCAACGATACAGGCAGCAAATGGAGCAATAGGACGGCCTTTGATCCGCAGGGCTCGTCGTTGTGTGTCAAATGCCGTATTGGCGCAGTAGAGGATATAAATGATTATGCCGCTTCGAAAGCCAAGCTCAGCGACTTAGCGATTGCACAGAGACGTTTATCCCGGGTCCAGAGCCGCGCGGCGCCGGCCAGGGAAACTGCCGACAGGAGATGCGCATCGACATAACCGATGCCCCTACCCATCAAGCCATGCCTTCCGATAAAAAACAGCACCTCCTCATCGGTAGCGATAGGAACAGAGGGCAGATCCTGCAACAGTGATAAAACCGCTTCGCGGTTGCTCAGATTGCCACAGGCCAATTCGCCGACGATAAAGGGGTGCGCCAACACCTGGCCGGTGTTCAGCAATTCCACTAACGCCAACTCACCCGCGCGCAGGTGGTCAATCCAGACAGAACTATCAACCAGGATCACGCCGGATCGGTTTGGCGCCGAGGAACAGGTTCCAACTGCGGCTCAGTGCCGCCCAACTGCGCCAAGCGCCGAGCACTCTCCCGCTCGATCAAGGCCTTAAGCCCCTCCCGGACCAACGCCGTCCTTTCCTTTAGCCCGCTTACCCGCTGCGCTTTAGCGAGAAGCTCGTCTTCAATGTTCAGTGTCGTTCTCATAGATATCACCTCAATAAAGAGTGAGATGCCTAAATTGGGCATCATTTGATGATTAATAGCATGATTATGTATCGGATGGCAAGATGCGCTCATCGAGCCCACCACGACAACGCTGGAGCCCATCGATCTGAAAAGTACATTTATCCCCTTTTCAGGGCGCCGCGGTAAGAAACAGCTTTAATGTGCTTGGGTAGAGTGTGAACGATACGCAGGTTGGTTTATCTGGAGACCATGGCAGTGCATGAAGACTTTTACCGCGCCTTGAAAGGGTGATTTTTTGAGGAAATATCGTTTGTTGCAAGACTGTACCCAGCGCCCGTGTTCTTACTGGTAACTCATCGCTTAACTCTAAAATGTCATAATACAAGACGCGCGCCCCCTGCGGTGAGACTGAGGCCTCGCAGGATATATGTCCATCAGCGCAAATTCCCGGCCCCGGCTTTCTGGTTATTTCAGAAGAGGATGATCTTTCGGCAGTTGCTTGGAGTACCAGATGGCAAGTTTGTGCTTTATGGATGACTGCGAGACCTGATCTTCCGGCAAAGGTTGAATGACTTTATCGTGGACCAGCAGTCTGTAGATAAACAGGATTTTCTCACTGGCCGAATCCGTCTGCTCAAACACGACGGCACCCCGATCTTCACTATACTTCATGCCAGCGAGAATCGCGGCTTTAACCAATTCTGCTTCATGTTTTAATTGCTTCATGGCGGCCTCGGTTATTTATATGCAAGATTCAATGGTGTCTGGCCCTATTGACTATCTTACTTTCGATCAACACCAAATAATACAACTATGCAAGCCTGACCCAGTTACTATGAGTTAGAGCCGTTGGATGACAAGCCCAGCTCCCCGCAGGTACAATTGAATTGGGTGGTTTTCGCTTTCAATTTGAATACTTAGGGAGTTCCAGCATGTCCAAGAAGCATCCCGTGATTGCGGTGACGGGTTCGTCCGGCGCCGGCACAACGACCGTCAAGCGCGCGTTTGAGCACATTTTCCTTCGCGAAAAGATCAACGCCGCCGTGGTCGAAGGCGACAGCTTTCACAGCCTGTCACGCGTCGACTTCAAGGAGGCCGTCAAAAAGGCCGAGGCCGAAGGCAATCGTCACTTCAGCCATTTCGGCCCGCAAGCCAACCATTTCGACAAGCTGGCCGAACTGTTCAAGACCTATGGCGAAACCGGTAGCGGCAAGAAGCGCTATTACATCCACAGCGATGAAGAGGCGGCACAACACAACAAGCGTCTCAACACCAGCCTGAATGTGGGCGAATTCACCCCGTGGGAAGACGTGCCGGCGGGTTCCGACGTGCTGTTCTACGAAGGCCTGCACGGCCTGGTCAAGACCGACGATGTCGATGTATCGGAGCACGTCGACCTGGGCATTGGCGTGGTACCCATTGTCAACCTGGAATGGATCCAGAAAATCCATCGCGACGGCGCCGAGCGCGGATATTCCGCCGACGTGATCGTGGACACCATCCTACGCCGCATGCCGGATTACGTGAACTACATCACCCCGCAGTTCTCGCGCACCGACATCAACTTCCAGCGCGTGTCCACGGTGGACACCTCCAACCCCTTCATCTCGCGCGACATCCCGACGCCGGATGAAAGCTTTATCGTGATCCGCTTCCGCGACCCGAAGGGCGTGGATTACCCCTACTTGCTGAACATGATCTGCAATTCCTTCATGTCGCGCCGCAACACCATCGTGGTACCCGGCGGCAAGATGGGATTTGCCATGGAATTGATTCTGGCGCCCATCATTCATGACATGATCGCGGGCAAGAACAAGTAACCTGCTAAGGAAACTCTGAACAATCTAACCCTGGCGTCCGCGACCCAGACGGTGGAGCCAGCGATCCACTTTTCCCCACAGGTGTTCGCGCAGGCGCAGATGCAGCGGGCGGCGCTGCCAGTCGTGATAGTAGTGTTCGATGCTTGCATTGAAGTCGTCTTCGAACAACGCCTGCAAGGCGCGCGCAAAAGCCGCGTCCTTCACTTCCTGATTGGCCTCGAGGTTCCAGCGCAGGTTCCAGCGATCGAGATTGCTTGATCCGATCGACGCCCAGTCGTCGCACAGATTGAGCTTGGTGTGCAGCACGCGCGGCTGGTATTCGAAAATGCGCACGCCGCTGCGCAGCAGGCCCGCATAAAAGCGGCGGCCGGCAAAACGCACCGCCGGGTGGTCGGTGTGCGGCCCGGGCAGCAGCAGGCGCACGTCGACACCACGGCGCGCGGCCAGGCGCAGGGCTCGGCGCACGCGGCGTACCGGAATGAAATAGGCGGTGGCGATCCAGACCCGCTCTCGCGCCGTGCGCACCTGCTTGATGAGCGAGCGCTGGATCTCCTGCCTGGCGGGGCCCTGACCGATGGTAACGCGGCCGACCATGGCCTGTGTGCCGGAGGCCGGTACAACCGATGCGGCAATCGCCGGCGGCAGATCGAGTGGTTGTGCTGCATGCCGGTTCCAGACATCGCTGAACAGCGCCTCCCAGTCGGCAAGGACAGGTCCCTCGATGCGGATCATGGTTTCGCGCCAGCCCGGCGTGCCCGCATGCGGCGGATCGAATTCATCGGTGATGCCCGCGCCGCCGACAAACGCCACCGCCCCGTCCACCTGCAGGAGCTTGCGGTGATCGCGCGCGAAGTTACGGAACCACTTGCCGTGATGAAGCGGGTTGTAGAACATGAGCGCTATGCCGCCTGCCGTAAGGCGCGCACGATCGTGCCGGCTGAGGCCGAGCGCACCAAAGTCATCCACCAGCAGCTTGACTGCCACGCCGCGCGCGGCGGCCGCAGTCAGTTCCGCAATAAAGCGATCGGCGACCATGCCGGACTCGAACAGATAAATTTCCAGCAGGACGTAACGGCGGGCGCCGGCAATGGCGGCGATCATCTGCGGATAGAACCGGCTGCCATCGGCCAGCAACTCGAAGCGGTTGCCCGCACGCCAGGGGAAGCGGTAACCGGGTAAGAGATGCTTGTTCATGCCGAGCATACCGACGGGTGGCGGGAGGCGCAGCCGGCGCGCCGATGTACGGGATCAGGAAGATCGGGCATAACTCCCGACCAACTCGGCCTCGGCGAGGATATGGCCGCGCATCGCCTTTTCGAGCTTGGCCTTGGCGGGCAAGCCCAGATCGGGAAGTATGATATCTAAAGCGTAGAGTTTATGAACATAACGGTGTTTTCCGGAAGGCGGACAAGGGCCGCCGTAGCCGGTACTGCGAAAATCGTTCAACCCTTCCTTGGTTCCAGCGGGTAGTTGCTGCGGCCTCACGCCCTCCGGAAAACCTTTACTCTCCGGCGGCAGATTATAAAGAACCCAATGCACCCAGGTGCGTCCCGGGGCGTCGGGATCATCCACGATCAAGGCCAGACTTTTTGCCTCCTTCGGCACACCGGACCACACGAGCGGCGGAGAGATATTTTTGCCGTCACAGGTATAGATCGAGGGAATCCCCTCATTGTGGCTAAAGGCGGGTGAAGTCAATGTCAGTGTCATGCGTCGGCCCTCCTGAATCCTTGGTAACTGTCCAATTTCATTCTACGGACCGGCGCTTCCACAGTAAATATAACACCGGGATTAAAAACAGTGACACCAGTGGTGCGGTGACCATGCCGCCGATCATGGGGGCGGCGATGCGTTTCATGACTTCGGAGCCGGCGCCGCTGCCGATCATGATGGGTAACAGTCCGGCGATGATGACGGCTGCGGTCATGGCGAGCGGGCGCACGCGCAGCGCGGCGCCTTCGATGACGGCGGCTTGCAGTTCGGCGAGTGTCCTGGGCTGATGCCGCGCGTAGGCCTGGTTGAGATACACCAGCATCACCACGCCGAATTCGGCGGCCACACCGGCCAGCGCAATAAAGCCTACCCCCACCGCGACGGAAAAGTTATAACCCAGCAGATACAACAGCCAGAAGCCGCCCACCAGCGCCAGGGGCACGGCGCCCATCACCATCAGCGACTGTGTGAGATTACGAAAGCTGAGATAAAGCAGCAACAGGATAATCGCCAGCGTGAACGGAATGACGTATTGCAGCCGCTGCTTGGCGCGCTCCAAATATTCGTATTGGCCGGACCAGGCGAGTGTGTAACCGGCGGGCAGTTTGACTTGATCTGCAACACGCTGTTTTGCCTCGCTCACATAGGAGCCCAGGTCACGCCCCTCGATTTGCACATAAATCCAGCCGCTGAGCCGGGCATTTTCGCTTTTGAGCATGTCGGGGCCATCGGCGATTTCAATCTTTGCCACGTCGCTTAACGCTATCTGAGCGCCGCCGGCGGCAACCACGGGCAGCAGGCGCAGTTGTTCCAGCGAGTCGCGTACTCCTTGCGGGTAGCGGATGTTGATCGGATAGCGCTCACGCCCCTCGATGGTCTCCGCGATGTTCGTGCCGCCCACGGCGGCGCTGATGACCTCCTGGATGTCGGCGATGTTGAGCCCATACCGCGCGGCGGCGCGGCGGTCTATATTAATCATAATATAACGCCCGCCGGTGACACGTTCCGCATAGGCCGACGTGGTGCCGGGGACGTCGTGCAAGGCGTTCTCGACCTGTTTACTGAGTTTGTCTATCACCTGTAGATCAGGCCCGGCGATCTTCACGCCCACCGGACTTTTGATGCCGGTGGCAAGCATGTCTATACGCGTCTTGATGGGCATTACCCATACGTTCGCCACACCGGGGAACTGCACGACGCGATCCAGTTCCTGTTTCAGTTTTTCCAGCGTCATGCCGGGACGCCACTCGCTTTTGGGTTTGAATTGAATCAGCGTCTCCAGCATGCTGAGCGGCGCGGGATCCGTAGCCGTGTCGGCGCGTCCGGCCTTGCCGAACACGCTGCGCACCTCGGGAACGGTCTTGATGAGTTTGTCGGACTGCTGTAGAAATTCCTGCGCCTTGCCGATGGACACACCCGGCAACAGCGTGGGCATGTACATGAGGTCGCCCTCGTCCATATCGGGCATGAATTCGCTGCCCAGGCGGCTCAAGGGATACGCCATACTCACCACCAGCAAGACGGAAACCAGCACCGTCACCTTGGGAATGCGCAACACGTTTTGCAGCAGCGGCTTGTACAGGGCGATGAGCACGCGGTTGATGAGATTTTTATGCTCCGGAATGATCTTGCCGCGGATAAAATACCCCATCAATACCGGAACCAGCGTGATGGAAAGCCCCGCCGCGGCCGCCATCGCGTAGGTCTTGGTGTAGGCAAGCGGCGCGAACAGGCGTCCCTCCTGGCCTTCCAGGGTAAACACCGGAAGAAAACTCACCGTGATGATCTTCACGCCCACCGGACTTTTGATGCCGGTGGCAAGCATGTCTATACGCGTCTTGATGGGCATTACCCATACGTTCGCCACACCGGGGAACTGCACGACGCG
>JAMDBH010000099.1:0-1489 GCA_023487615.1 Gammaproteobacteria bacterium | reverse complement strand
AGTTGCTTGACGACGTGATGATCAGCAGCGCAAAAAATAAAGGCGGGCCGACCTCGGAGGCTGCCTTGTACATCAACTCCCAGCGGTCATGCCCACCATGGCGTTCCAAATGTTTGTGCGCGTTTTCAATCATCACGATGGCGGCGTCCACCATCGCACCCACGGCGATCGCAATGCCGCCCAGCGACATGATGTTGGCATTGATGCCCTGGTAGTACATCACCAGGAACGCGGCAAGAATGCCCAGCGGCAGACTGACCACCGCCACCAGGGCCGAGCGCAGATGCAGTAAAAACGCCGCGCAGACCAACGCCACGACGATGAATTCTTCAATCAATTTTTCCTTGAGATTATCCACCGCACGCCGGATGAGGCTGGAGCGGTCATAGGTCTCGACGATTTCCACGCCTTGCGGAAGCTGTTTCTTGATTTCGGCCAGCTTGGCCTTGACCGCGGAGAGGGTGTCCAGAGCGTTGTAGCCGCTGCGCATCACGATGATGCCGCCCACCACTTCACCCTCGCCGTTCAGCTCCGCAATGCCTTGACGCAGTTGCGGGCCCAGGCGGATCTCGGCCACGTCTTCGAGCAATAATGGTGTGCCGTTCTTGCTGACGCCCAAGGGTATGGCGCGCAAATCTTCGATCCCCGTGAGATAACCTTTGGCGCGTACCACGTATTCCGCCTCGGCCATTTCAATCACCGACCCGCCGACTTCCTGGCCGGCCTGCTCGACGGCGGCGCGCAACGTCGCCAGGGTGAGGTTGTAGGCGCGCAGGCGTGCAGGGTTCACCACGATTTGGTATTGCTTCACCTTGCCGCCCAAGGTAGCCGCCTCGGCCACGCCAGGCACGGCGCGCAATTGAAACTTGAGCACCCAATCCTGCAGGCTGCGCAACTGCGCTATATCGTGCTTGCCGCTGCGATCAATGAGCGCGTATTCGTAAATCCAACCCACGCCGGTGGCATCCGGTCCCAGTGCGGTACGCGCCCCCTTGGGCAGACGATCGGTCACCTGGCTCAAATACTCCAGCACCCGCGAGCGCGCCCAATACAGATCGGTGCTGTCGGCGAATAATACATAGATATACGAGTCGCCGAAGAATGAGTAACCGCGCACCGTGGTGGCGCCCGGCACCGACAACATGGTCGTGGCGAGGGGATAGGTGATTTGATCCTCGACCACCTGCGGCGCCTGGCCCGGGTAACTGGTCTTGATGATGACTTGCACGTCAGACAGATCGGGAATGGCGTCGAGCGGCATACGCATCACGGCGTATACGCCAAAGCCGCTGAGCAACAGCGCCAGCAGCAGCACCAACGCGCGGTTGGTGAGCGACCAGCGTATGACGGACGCGATCACGGTGCACCTCCCGCACGCCGGACCTTGGTCACCACATAGGCATCGCCCGTCTGTTGAAATTCAAACTCGACGCTTTCTCCCGTAGCAATACCTTCCGGGAGCGCGTCGTCTGCGAGCGTAAACTCCATG
>JAMDBH010000013.1 GCA_023487615.1 Gammaproteobacteria bacterium | reverse complement strand
GCGGTTGAAGGCGGTATCTTCGGACGGGTGCTGAACAGCATCGAGTTGCTGGCCGAGCTTCCATCGAACCAGGAGACCATCCCATGAGCCAAGTCCTGCGTCTTTGGCCACTGCTCACTGCCACCCTCCGCTACGACAAATCGCTTTCCACCCGCAACCGGGGACAGGGCCGAATCATCGAGGCGCCCATCCTTGCCTATCTCATCGAGACTGCAAACGGTCGCGGTAGGCAATCCAGCTCATTTCGTTCATGTGTAAGGTATTCACGATGTCTCCTCGACGGTTTCAGCAGGCGTGTCTGTTGCCTCGATCACAACAGCGGCAGTAATCAGCGCGCCGCCAATCCATTCGTGTATTGCGACTTTCTCGCCGCCGATGAGCATTGCCGAGAGGACGGCGGCAAGCAACTCGACGATGAGGATGATCCCGGCACGGCCCGCTTCGATATGGGTAACGCTGTATTGTGTTGTGGCGGTGGCCAGCACCAGCCAACCGAATCCGAAGGCGAATAACGCTATCGCCAGTGTGCCAGACCACACTGGTAGAGCAGCACCGTGCTGCCACGCCATGAGGGCCGAGACGGCCCCGCAGCCGATGAAAACGGCGATAGTTTTAGATACCATCGGTATTGACCGAGCGGCGCGGGTGGTCAGGTTGTTTGCGGCAAAGGCGAACCCGGAGGAAAGGGCGAGAAAGTCGGCGAAAGACAGTGGCGCATTCAATGCTTCGGTCCCGCCAATTACCAGGAAAGCGCCGGCGATGGCGCTCAGTACCGCCAGCAGGCGCCGCCGCCCGACCGATTCACCGAGGAACAACCAGCCGCCGATCACCGACCACACTGGGGCGAGGTAGAACAGCAGCATGACTCGCACGACATCACCGATCATCAGCGCCCACACGAAGGAGGCGTTGGCCCAGCCGCCAAATAGCGCCAGCAGCAGGAGTAAATGCACCTGGCCGCGCCATGCTGGATGTTCGCGCAGCAGAAATGGCAGGCCGGCAAGGCCGACAAGCCCATAGCTCGCGAGCGACATGAGCGGTCCGGACAGGCCGGCGGCGGCGAACTGCCTGAGCGGCCACCATGTGAGCCCCCACATCGCCGCTGAGAAAATCAGCAAAGAGACCGGCATCCAGGAAGCGGGCGCGGCCTGACCGTTTGCATTGGAGGCATTTGTGCTCATGGCATCACCGATCCGCCGTTGGGACCGAGTACTTGGCCGCAATAGAAGCGGGCGAAATCAGAGGCGAGAAATAGTACACTGGCGGCGATCTCGTCCGGCTCAGCGAAGCGCCGACAGGGAATGTCCTTCTCTTTCTCGATCCACTCCTTGGTCATGTTTCCCAGCGACAACATAGCCGTGTTCACCGGCCCCGGCGCGACCGCGTTTACCCGGATAGCCGGTGCAAATTCGCGTGCCAGGGAGCGTGTCAGGCCAATCACTCCGGCCTTTGCCGCACAATAGGAGGCATACTGCGATCGGCCCAGATAGCCAAGGTCGGAGGCAATGTTCACAATCACGCCTGAACCGCACGCCAGCATGCCCGGCAGCACCGCGCGGCAGCACTGGAAAACCGACTTCAGGTCCGTATTCAAGACGTGATCCCATTCCGCTTCGGTGATGTCCAGAAACGGTTTCTCCAGGATAACGCCGGCATTGTTTACCAGAATGTCGATGCCGCCGCATGCTTCCACCATGCGCTGCACCCGGATTGCATCGGTCACATCCGCTTCTGCAACAACTGCTCTCCCGCCGGATGCGAGGATTTGCGCCGCGACCTGTTCCGCTTCTGCGGCGCGCTGGAAGTGGTTGACGATTAGCGTAGCGCCAGCCTGTGCCAAGGCGATTGCAACGGCGCGCCCGATGCCGCTAGCAGCGCCGGTGACGAGAGCGGTTTTGCCATGCAGAGAGATTTTCATGTCTGGCCGGGTTCCTGGGTCAATTCATCACCTCGCCGTTGCTTACGACAATGGCCTGGCCGGTAATGCCGTGCGCAAAGGGGGAGGCGAGGAACAAAAATGTACCGGCGATATCCCGGGGCTGTAATAGTTCTGGAATGGCCTGCCGGGACAGAATATCTTCCAGCACCTCCGGCTCCGGCTTGCCGGTACTTTCTGCCATGCTGCGCAGCGAGCGCATGGCGGCGTCCGTGCATACCCATCCCGGACACACGGCATTGACGCGTATGCCGCGACCGCCCAACTCCCATGCAAGGGATCGGGTCAGGCCAATAATTGCATGCTTGCTAGCCACGTAAGCGGAAAATTCAGGCACGCCGGTCAACCCCCAGATGGATGACTGATTGATAATGTTGCCGTTTGGGCCAATCAAAGGCAGCAGGACGCGGGTAGCGAGATACATGCTGGTGACATTGTTATGCAATAAGGTTTGCCAGCGCATTTCGGCGTCCGGCGATTTATCTTCCAGGAGCGTGGGATACTCGATGCCGGCGTTATTGATCAGCGCATGCAGGGTAATTCCACGTTGTTCAAGGTCACGGGCAAGGCTTTTTACACCGTCCGGCTGTGACAGGTCAATGGCATGGGGAGTGATTGCGCCACAGCCGGACAATTGCTCTACTGCATGATCCAATGCATCGCGGTGGCGGTCCACCAGATCCAGCTGCGCGCCACGCTCGGCAAAGGCTTTTGCGATGGCAAAGCCGATACCGCTGGCGGCGCCGGTGACCACCACCGATTTCCCGGAAAAATCGAAAACCGCCACACTAGACCGCTGTCAGGAACGATACGCCGACGGCGCCATAGAAGCCGGAAGGGTCGAGATGGCCGGATGGCGTCTCGGGAACATCACCATAGTCTCCCGAAAGCACGCGCTTGACGCGATAACGATGGTGGGCAGCAAGCAGTGTAGTCATCGGCAACACCTGCACATAATCGCCAGGGAACAGTTCTGCATGAAGGCGCGGCAGGCGGTACCAGGGTTCAATCGGTCGCTCGTGGTGGGCATTGTGATAGGAGAAGTTGAGCAGCAGCAGGTTCAACAGCGGATGCGCCACCGAGACCAGATTGGAGTAGGTGTTGCGTTGCTCATACGTGTGGTCGCGTACCTTGTCGGCGGGGATGTCTCCGCCCTGGAGGATGGCAAAGGCGTCATAGGTATGTTGATAGGCATCCGCAAAACGCAGCACGTGCAGCATGATCATGTAGGCAATGGCGTAACCGAGCAACCCGATTGGCGAAGCCCAGCCGAGCAGAGCGAAGCCTGCGGCGCGAATCGTAATGATCGCAATCACGCGCGCACGGCGATGCTTTTTTTCTTCCGCGATGCATGGCAGCGCCATCACGTAGGCGTGCATGATCAGTTCAACAGCCGGGACATAGGCCCATTCCAGCGCCAGGACCAGATTGCGGAACCAACCCGGCGAGCGTCGCAGGAAATCCTTGAAATTAAATGTGATGACATCGGCGCGATCAACGTGATGGCGAACATGCTTGCGCCGCAGATCCGCGAAACTGGCATAGCACGAGCCGTTGATCCAGGTCATCAGCACGCCCCAGCGGTTGTTCGCCGCTGCCGATTTGAAAATGGAATGATGAGCAAATTCATGGAAAAGGTAGCTGGACATAATCAAGGCGTGGGCAACCAGCAGTGTCCCAATGACCTGACCGGGGAGAGATGCAAACACCAAAAGGGCGATGCCGCCGATGTAGGCCCCGATGGTATAGGCAATTGCTCCGATGTTCGGCAGCACACCGTCGGCGTAGCGGAAGGTTTGAGCCAGCATAGCGTTCTCCTCAAGCAGTGCCGCGCCCGGTCGCGGGCGCGGCGGATGAGGGTTACTTGACCAGTGTCTTGACGAATTGATCGTCAAACGTGGCTTCGGTCGCCGGGATGGTCATGATCTGGCCCTTGTTCTTGAGAATCTTGCCGATCACGTCGCCGCTGGCGTAGAACGAAGTGGTGTCGGCGGATTTCACAAACGCCTTGGGCATCTCCTGCAGCGGAATGTTATAGACACCGCTCAACTGCTCAATTACCTCTTTGCCGGATATACCCATGGCCTTACCGATGATTTTGGCTGATTCATCCGGGTGGGCTTTCATGTAGTCCATGCCCTCGACGTAAGCCTGAATGACGCCCTTGATCTCCTTGGGATGTGCCTTGATGTACTTTTGGTCAAATACCAGCACATCGGCGATCAGGCCGGGCGCATCCTTGGAGGAGAACACCACGTGGAATTTCTTGCCGTCGCCCTGACTCAGTATCTGCGACAGGCTCGGCTCGTAGGTCACGCCTACCTGGATACCACCGGACGCCATGGCCGCCGGAACGGATTCAGGCGTCATCGGCACCACCTCCACGTCCTTCTCCGTCAAGCCGTTTTTCTGCAGGGCGTAGGAAAGCAGAAAATCCGATGGAGACAGTAGGTTGAAGCCCACTTTCTTGCCCTTGAACTCGCTTACCTTGGTGATGGCGGTGGTGGCCACAATCGCGTCGCCCCCGTTGGAGTAGTCAATCGGCATCACTGCCTTGAGCTCCATATCCTTAGCCACCCAGCCGACCACTTGGTCGTAGGTGAGCATCCCGCCATCGACCGAGTTGCTGGCTATGGCGGGTGGAATCAGCCCCGGGTCGGCGAACATCTGCAGAGTGACCTTGAGGTCGTGCTTCTTGTAGAAATCCTTGGCTTCGGCAACGAAGAACGGCCCGTAGCCGATCCAGACCACCGTGCCGATTTTCATGGATGTGGCTGCTTGGGCGGCGATTGGGTTTACTCCAATCGCAAGAAGCAGCATGGAGGCAATGCAGATTTTTTTCAGTGATTTTGCGGACGAAAGTGACATGGTCAACTCCTTGTGAGGTTAATAACACGGGAAAGCGGCTGCGCTTTTCTCCCGGGCTTTTCTCCCTCCGTGAAGCCTCCCGAAGAGGCCGGATCGCTCTCGGACCTGACGTTCCCTAAGTTAAGGAACCGGAACCCTAGCGCTCCTGAGTAGACATGTTACGAAGCGGCTGCCAAGGCAACCGCTACCCCGTCTAACAGTAAAAATCAGCAAGCAGCGTGCCAGTTCAATTTTGTGATTGAAAATATGCGTATAAAATAAATTATATCAATTGGTTATAATCTTCTGTTCTTATGTGTAGAGGCGCGTAATTATGCAAAGCAGCGATCAATATGGCACTTTAATGCACGGATTTTGTGCGGCACATGAAAACATGCACCGCAACTGTGCCATTATCCACTTTAAGGGGGGATGGAAAAATTCAGATTATATTACGGCAGCCAGGCGAGCCTGCCCGGGAAGCTGCCGGTGACAAACCAGATGCGACCGCCCTCCCAATCAGGTATTCTTTAAAGTCGCCAGGTGTTGTATTTCAAACTTGGCCCCGCGAAATAATACAGAAAAGGAAATCCCGATGATCGTCTTGATCACAGGCGCCACGGCTGGCTTCGGCGCCGAGATGGCGCGCAAATTCGTACAACACGGTCATAAAATAATCGCTACCGGCCGCCGCCAGTACCGTTTAGATGCGCTCGCCGCCGAACTGGGTTCGGACGTGCTACCAGTTGTAATGGACGTGACGAGCAAAACTGCGATCAACGATGCACTAGCCGCACTGCCAAAAGACTGGCAAAGCATCGACATCCTGATCAACAATGCAGGCCTCGCACTCGGTCTCGAACCCGCACACCAAGCCGTGCTGGAAGACTGGGAAACCATGATTGACACTAACATCAAGGGCTTGGTCACGTTGACCCGCTTGGTACTGCCCAGCATGGTCGCTCGTGGCAGTGGCTTAATTATCAACATAGGTTCAGTCGCAGGCACTTACCCCTACCCCGGCGGCAATGTCTATGGCGCAACCAAGGCCTTTGTCGATCAGTTTACGTTGAATTTACGTGCTGACCTTGTCGGTACCGGCGTGCGCGCGACCACCATCGCGCCAGGCACATGTGGCGGAACCGAATTTTGGAACGTACGCTACAAAGGCAATGACGCCGCTGCGGCCAAGGTCAGTGAGAGCACTGTGCTGCTGGCCGCGCAAGACATCGCGGATATCGCTTACTGGATAGCGACCCTGCCGCCGCACGTGAACATCAATTACATCGAGATAATGCCGGCTTGTCAGGGATTTTCGCCGTTTACGATTAAGCGAGGTTAACGGTTTAATGGGACTGAATGGTATCGAGCTTAGAAACTGAAAATAGTTCAACATTCAAATTTCGGACGATGGCTACCCGCTCCCCAACTTTCTGCTGGAAGTCCATCATCCATGCGGATAATCCGGAGGGCGTCATGGAACGCCTGGCTCACGAGGCGATCTATCTCAAGCGTCATCCCAGCCTGCTGGAACGCTGCGAACAGCTTGCGGCCGTAACGCCCGCCAAGGTCAGCGAATTGCTCAGGCACGCCGCAGAACGCGCCACCTATCTTGAAGACGGCGACTAAGGAACCTCTGATCAAGTCACTCCCGCCCCCCGCCTATGCAGGGACAGGCTCAAGCGGGGGGCTAGCAACACTTTGAAAATCATGGATTCCCGCCCCCCGATCAGAGTCGGGGACAAGCTTCGCGGGAATGACAACTTCTAACTTAATTCAGGATTTCCCTAAAGGTGGCAACTTGGGTAAACTTGGGTACAGAAGGTTTTTAAAGGGTGGGGTCATGATAGCGCCGAAAATACTGGACGAGATGGCCGAACGGATGTCGAAGATCATTCCGCAAGGCGTGCGTGAGGTACAACAGGATGTGCAAAACAACATCCGCGCCGCGCTCAACAGCACTTTTGAAAAACTGAATCTGGTCACGCGCGAGGAGTTCGAGGTGCAAAGCGCAGTGCTGGCGCGCACGCGCGCCAAGCTCAAGGCGCTGGATGAAAAGATCGCGGCGCTCGAAGCCGAATTGCTGAAACAGCGCACGGAAGAATAACAGCCCCCCATGTCGCTTGCCGTGGTCTACAGCCGGGCGCAGGCCGGTATTGATGCGCCTCTCGTCACCGTCGAGGTACACCTGTCCAACGGCCTGCCCAGCCTGTCCATCGTGGGCTTGCCGGAGGCGGCGGTCAAGGAAAGCAAGGACCGCGTGCGCAGCGCCCTGCTCAACGCGCACTTCGATTTCCCCGCGCGCCGCATCACCATCAACCTCGCCCCCGCCGACCTGCCCAAGGAAGGCGGACGTTTTGATCTTGCGATAGCGCTGGGAATATTGGCCGCTTCGGGGCAAATCCCAAAACAGGCACTGGAAAACTACGAATTTATCGGGGAATTGGCCTTGACCGGCGAACTGCGTTCGGTGCGCGGCGCATTACCCGTGGCCCTACAAGCGCGCGAAGCGGGCCGCATGTTGCTTACGCCGATGGAGAACGCCGATGAAGCGGCTTTGGTGACGGGGGTGACGGTGCTGGGCGCGCGCCACTTGCTGGAAGTGTGTGCGCATCTGGCGGGAACCAAGGCGCTTGCACCGCACGTGCTGAATGCGGCGCAGCTTGGGGAGGAGACGAGCGAGGATTTAGCTGAGGTGCGCGGTCAGCAGCATGCCAAACGCGCATTGGAGATAGCCGCGGCGGGCGGCCACAGCCTGTTGATGATCGGCCCGCCCGGCACCGGCAAAACCATGCTGGCAAGCCGTCTGCCTGGAGTACTGCCGCAGATGACGGAGGAAGAAGCCCTGGAATCGGCGGCGCTGTTGTCCGTCAGCGACCAGGGCTTTACCACCAGACTGTGGCGCAAACGCCCGTTTCGCGCGCCGCATCATACCGCGTCAGGCGTCGCCCTGGTGGGCGGCGGCAGCGTGCCGCGTCCGGGCGAGATCTCGCTCGCCCACCACGGTGTGTTGTTTCTGGATGAACTGCCGGAGTTTGACCGGCGCGTACTGGAAGTGCTGCGCGAACCCTTGGAGTCCGGCCGCATCACCATCTCGCGCGCCGCGCGCCAAGCCGAATTTCCGGCACGTTTCCAGTTCATCGCCGCGATGAACCCCTGCCCCTGCGGCCACTTGGGCGACCCCAACGGTCGCTGCCACTGCACCCAGGAACAAGTACAGCGCTACCGCACGCGCATCTCCGGCCCCTTGCTCGACCGCATAGACATGCACATCGAAGTGCCCAAGCTGCCCAAGGGAGCCCTGCGCGGGAAAGAGGGCGATAAAACCGAAACCAGCGCAGCGGTGCGCGAGCGCGTGGAAACCGCGCGCAACCATCAGATGCATCGCAGCGCCAAACCCAACGCCGCGCTCAAGAACAAACAAATAGAAAAATTCTGCCGCCTGAGCGACGGCGATCAGCGTCTTTTAGAACAAGCCATCGAACGCCTCGGCCTCTCCCCCCGCGCCTACCACCGCATCCTCAAAGTCGCCCGCACCATTGCTGATCTGGCAGACAGCGAAGACATAAAAACCCACCATCTCACTGAAGCCCTTTCCTACCGGCGTCTGGATCGTGCACCCGCGCAGTAAATTCAGGCGCCATGCGTGGACTTAAACCAACGCACCGCCTCCGCCAGCCCCTGCTCCATCGTATAGGGCGGCATCCATCCCAACTCGCGCCGAATCTTTGAACTGTCCACCACCAGCGAACCCAATAATCTGTCCGCTTCTTCCTGCTTGCCTGTTAATCGAGCGCCCGCACGCAACAGCGCGGGCGGAAAACGGAAAAGCCGCGCGGGCCGCCCCAAGGCGCGCGCCATGCGCCTTACCAACTCCGGCGTGGAGACATCCTCGTTGTCGCTGACCAAAAAAGTTTTCCCCGCAGCCGCCGGATGTTCGATGCAAGCAATAATGGCGTCCACCAGATTGCCCACATAGATCAGACTGCGCCGGTTATTCACCTTTTCCAGCGGCAGCGGCACTCCACGCCAGACCCATTCCATCAGGCGCAGAAAATTCGCCTTTACGCCCAGCCCGTACACCAATGGCGGGCGCAGTATCACCATTTCCAGACCGGTTTCCGCCGCGATATCCCGTAAGAGTTTTTCCGCCTCCCGCTTGGAGGCGGTGTACGGATCCTTTGAATCCGACATATCCGTTTCATCAAAAGGTCTGTTTTGAGTGCTGTCGCCACACACTTTCGCCGTGCTGAGATACACGAAACGGCGCACACCTATTTCAGCCGCCTGCCTGGCGATACGTGCAGCGCCCAAGGCGTTTACTTCCCGATAGCCATCTCGATCATCTCGTTGCAATTTGGGAGGCGTATGCGCCAATGCGGCCAGATGAATCACCGTATCCACCCCGATCAGCGCACTCCCCCATTCGGTCGTTGACCCAATCTCGCCTACGGTAACCACCTCCATGACGGGATAAGCCTGTGAGCCACCCCGCGCCGCGGCGCGAACCATCCGGTTTTTCCCGGATAAGTCCCCACACAACGCACGCCCTATAAACCCGGTAGCACCAGTAACTAATATCACTGCGCGTCCTCAGTCATACATGGCGTGCTATGGGGCTGACGTCATGTGGCCCATGCCAGACAAGCATAGATCGATCATAGTCTCCCAGGACGGTAACTCCAGACTGAATGTCTGAACGAGCTTTCTGTTGGATAGCACAGTAGACCTCCCCGGCTACTCCGCTCCGCGGTTACTCTCCGGGTCTTGTGTCTGCCGTGACCACGCTTCGATAAGGCCAGCCAAAACCAATAAAATTGACCACCCATACAGCCCGACTCCTGCCATGCTAAACACCCAAAAGCTCCCAACTCCTAACGCCGCTGATCTGACCGCCCAGTCCT
>JAMDBH010000032.1:6350-9937 GCA_023487615.1 Gammaproteobacteria bacterium | reverse complement strand
ATCCGTTCCCACCCGCGGAGGTTCCGGTCACCACTGTGCCGGGTTGCACGACGAGAGAGGCCCCCGGTTCATACATCTTCAGTGCTGTCTCAAGGTCGCCCTGGTTCATGGCGTTGACGAATTGCGTGACGGTTTCAAGCGGGCTGGACGTTTTCATGTTCGTTCCTCATGGTGGTGGATAGATATGCACAGTCTACCCGCCTACTCCTGACAGCCTACTGTCAGGAGTGTTCCGCTCTGCCTGGCGGCGGCGTCCGGCTAGCCGCGAATCGCGACGACTTCGAGGTATTCGGATTCGACGTGAGTCGTGTTGTCCGTGGCGCGGTTGTGCTGTGACCATAGGTTTTCCAAGTCCCGGCGCAACGCCGCTTGGCCGTTGCTGTCGAGCGCCGCAAAGGCGCGCTGTGTCGGGCCATAGTAGGTGCGATAAAACTCCACAACCTCCGCGGGTGGGAACGGATATTTAAGGAGGTAGGGCCTGCGCGTCATCGTTAAATCCGTGATGCCTTCGCACAGTCGCTCACGCACAATATTCTCGTCGCCCCATAGCACGGGCGGCGGCATGCCGGGAGGCGGCGCTACGTGTGTGGCGTTGAGCTTAAACATTTGTCCGATGAATCCGGTGGGTGTCCAATTGCCCATGACAATGCGCCCACCGGGGCGGCAGACACGCACCAGCTCTTGCGCCACCTTGTCCGGCCTTGGGGCGAACATGGCGCCGATCAGGCTGATGACCATATCGAAGCTGGCGTCGCCGTAAGGCAGATCTTCAACGTCACCTTCATCAAACTGGATAGTCAGGCCCTCGGCCTTGGCGCGCATGCGCGCCTGTTCGACCAGGTTCGCGGCAATGTCCACGCCGGTCACGACGGCGCCGGTGCGCACGGCGGGGATGGCCAGTTGACCTGCGCCGCAAGCGGCGTCAAGCAGGCGGACGCCGGGGGTAATCGGAAGGCGCTTAAAGAATTCCAGCGCACCGGGTTCAAGATACTGGGCGAATACTCCGTAGTCACCGGCCATCCACATGGCCTTTAGGCGGGCTTTAAGGGCTTCCATTTCGGGTGTCAGTGTGTTCATGTTGCACCTCCGAGAAGTTGGTGAACTCTTGCATTCCTGAACGTACACTGTAATCTAGCGAGCATGTTTGTCAAGTTCACCAAAATGCACGGCCTGGGCAATGATTTTGTGGTGATAGACGCCATCAATCAGTCCATCTCCCTTACTCCTGAGTCGCCATCAATCAGTCCATCTCCCTTACTCCTGAGCAGGCGCGCTTTATCGCAGATCGGCATTTCGGCGTTGGTTGCGATCAGGTGTTGTTGATTGAGCGGCCACGCACGCCTGATGTGGATTTTGCCTACCGCATTTATAATGCCGACGGCGGTGAGGTGGAGCAGTGCGGCAACGGCGCGCGCTGTTTCGCACGCTACGTGCGCGACCAGGGATTGACCACCAAAAACGAACTCGTCGTGGAGACGATGTGCGGTGTGATCCGGCCCCGCATCGAAACCGATGGACAGGTGAGTGTGGAGATGGGCGTGCCACGCACCCATCCAAAGGATATTCCCTTTGTGGCGGAAGCTGAATCGTTGAGCTATGCTGTTACGGTAAATGGCCAGAGCGTCGAATTGAGCACGGTTTCCGTGGGCAATCCTCATGCGGTATTGCGGGTAGAGGATGTGAGCCATGCAGCGGTGGCCGAGTTGGGACCGTTGCTGGAATCCCACGCGCGTTTCCCGGCGCGGGTCAATGTCGGGTTTATGGAGGTGGTGGATCGTTCGCATATCCGGCTGCGCGTTTACGAGCGCGGTGTGGGCGAGACACTGGCCTGCGGCACCGGGGCGTGCGCCGCGGTGGTGGCGGGCCGGCGGCAAGGGTGGTTAGACGAAAAGGTAGCGGTAGATTTGCCTGGAGGGAGACTGCAGGTGAGTTGGCAGGGACCGAATGTGCCGGTATGGATGACCGGGCCGGCGGCCCGCGTATTTGAGGGGAATCTCGAACTATGACCACACAACAAAGACACGGGTTGGCGGAAGGGCTGAGCGACAAGGAGGTGATTGAATACCTGCAGGCGCATCCCGATTTCTTCATCACTCATACCCACCTGTTGGCGGATCTGGTAGTACCGCACGAAAGCGGCGGCGCGGTTTCGCTGATCGAGCGTCAGGTAGCGGTGCTGCGTGATCAGAACCGTCAGGCGCGCCGAGAGCTTGCCGATCTGGTGCAGATCGCGCGCGACAATGATCGTCTCAATGAATGTCTGCAACGCTTTGCGCTGGCCGTGATGGGGTGCGCTACGCTTAGTGAAATCTTCAACACGTTGTACGACACGCTGCGGAGCGATCTGAACGCAGATGCTGTCGCCTTGCGCCTGTTCGGGAATGGTGCGGGCGAACTGGAGGACGCCGAGCTGGTGAATGCCGCCTGGGTGGCGCGTGATGCGGCGGAACTGGAGATATTCAGAAAAATACTGGAAGCCGGAAAGCCGGTATGCGGCAGACTCTCTCCTGCGCAATTGCATTATCTATTCGCATCCCAGGCCAAGGATATCGCCTCCGCCGCCCTTTTGCCGCTGCATCCGGGGGGGCAAGAGGGTTCTCCACTCAGTTACGGCTTACTTGCCATCGGCAGTCACAACGGCGAGCGCTTTCACCCGGCGATGGGGACGGTATTTCTCAGCTATCTGTCCGCGCTGCTCAGCCGGGCTTTGCAACCACACCTAGCGTAGTCACGTGCAGGACGCTGAACAAGTTTGGCTGGAGCGTTTTTTCAACCATCTCATCCACGAGCGAAATCTCTCGCCTCACACAGTAACGGCCTACCGTCACGATTTGGAAAGGCTGGTTGAATTTTGCGATGCCGGAAATATTTCCGAGTGGCGTGCATTGAACGGCCACCAGGTGCGCGGTTTTGTGAGCAGCGGTCAGCGCAGCGGTTTGGGTGGCCGCAGTCTGCGGCGGCGGTTGTCCGCCGTGCGCGCATTCTACAACTACTTGATGCGTGAAGCAGCGCTGACTGACGTACAGGGAAGTACTAATGTCGCGGGAGGCAGGACGCCGGGAGCGACCAACAATCCGGCGCTGGGCATCCTCGCGCCTAAATCGGGGCGGCGGCTACCGGCTACGCTGGATGTAGATCAAATGGCGCGCTTGTTGGATATCAAAATGACGGAAGGACTGGCGTGCCGCGATCGCGCGCTGATGGAATTGTGTTATTCCTCGGGCCTGCGTCTGGCCGAGCTGGTCGGGTTGGATGTGCGGGATATTGATCTCACCGACGCCACGGTACGCATAACCGGCAAGGGCAATAAAGTGCGTGTCGTGCCAATTGGCCGCTATGCCCGTAGTGCGCTGCAGGCTTGGCTTAAGGAGCGCATCAAGTCAGCGAAAGAAGACGAGCCCGCGCTGTTCGTCGGCCGGCGCGGGAAACGCTTGACCGCGCGCGCAGTCCAGTTGCGGGTGCGCGAGTGGTCCCAACGGCAGGGGATGGACGCGCCGGTTCATCCGCATCAGTTGCGACATTCTTTTGCGAGTCACCTGCTGGAATCGTCCGGCGACCTGCGCGCAGTGCAGGAATTGCTCGGCCAT
>JAMDBH010000032.1:0-6340 GCA_023487615.1 Gammaproteobacteria bacterium | reverse complement strand
AGCACCACCCAGATCTACACCCACCTCGACTTTCAGCACCTGGCCAAGGTGTATGATAAGGCGCACCCGCGCGCTAAAAAGCAGGGAAAAGGGAAAAGGGTAAAGGGTAAAGGGTAAAGAGTAAAGAGAAGAGAAACGACATCCATGAAATCGGGGCTACATCTCCCTTGTATCTTTCCCCTTTCCCCTTTTCTCCGTATTTATATGCGCAAACTTCCCTCCGCCGTTATCCTGTTGGGCACGGTCAGTCTATTAAACGACATGGCCAGCGACATGATTATGCCGCTGCTGCCCGTGTTTTTGACGGCCACACTCGGTGCGGGTCCGGCCATTCTTGGCTTGATTGAGGGGGTCGCCGAGTC
Organism: Gammaproteobacteria bacterium; assembly: GCA_023487615.1. The sequence goes on along the minus strand of JAMDBH010000032.1, from coordinate 5,978 downwards.
TACCGCAAGCCTGCTTAAGCTATGGGCCGGCCGGCTCGGCGACGGCGGCGTGGGGCATAAGCCACTGGCGGTGACCGGCTATGCGTTATCGAATCTAGTGCGACCTCTGCTAAGTGTGGCGGGCAGCTGGGGTGTAGTGATGGCGGTGCGCTTCGCAGATCGTGCCGGTAAAGGGCTGCGCACCTCGCCGCGTGACGCGCTGGTGTCGGGTTCGGTCAATGCCGATCAGCGCGGACAGGCATTCGGCCTGCATCGTGCCATGGACCACACGGGCGCGTTCATCGGACCGCTGTTGGCGAGCGGCCTGCTCGCATACGGACTCACTATGCAACAGGTTTTTTTGGCCTCAGTAGTCCCTGGGGTATTGGCGGTCGTTTTGCTGGTGTTTGGATTGCGCACCGCGCGCGCAGTAAAACAGCGTATTACACCGCCCCCGTTGCAGTGGTCTTTGTTGCACCCCAGGCTGCGCGCGATGGTCATCACGGCCGGCAGCCTCGCCCTGGTGGCCGTACCGGATGCGTTTCTCATCCTATGGTTGGGTCAGCAGGGCGTTACCCTGTTTTGGATTCCCATCATTTGGGCCTTTGCCCATGCCGTGCGCGCCCTGGTCGCCTTACCCACGGGGCATTGGTCGGACCGTTTTGGGCGCGTTCCCGTGGTGTTGGTAGGTTGGAGCGTGCGTGCACTGTTACTGATAAGCCTACCCTTCGTCAGTCATCCGGCGGCTGTGGTCACTATGTTTTTTCTCTACGCCGCCTCGACTGCCGCTACGGAAGGCGCGGAACGCGCGGTCATTGGCGATTTCGCCGGGAAGGGGGCTCAAGGGACTGCGTTTGGACTCTATAATATGATGGTCGGTCTGTTGGCCCTGCCGGGTGCGCTGTGGTTTGGGGCGGTGTGGGAGTTCTTCGGGATGACTATGGCGTTCGTCATTTCCGGCGCGCTGACGGTGTGCGTGGCCTTTGCTCTCTATTTGCTGACGCGCACGCCACAGCCCATTAACAATTCATAAGCACTATGGATTTCCTTAATCTCGCCCCACTCCTGGACTGGGTCACCCTGCACCCGCACTGGGCCGGAGCGGCGGTCTTCCTGATCTCGCTGGCCGAGTCCCTGGCCTTCGTCGGCCTCTTTATTCCGGGCACTATCGTGATGTTTGGCGTGGGCGCGTTGATCGCCGCCGGAGCGTTGGAGCTTTGGACGACGCTGGGGCTCGCCGCGGCAGGGGCCGTGGCGGGTGACGGGATCAGCTATTGGCTCGGTCATCACTATCATGAACAGTTGCGGATGATGTGGCCGTTCAGCCGCTATCCGAAGATGCTGACCCGCGGCGAGGCCTTTTTTCATCGGCACGGCGGTAAGAGTGTGTTGCTCGGCCGTTTCGTGGGGCCGGTGCGTCCGGTCATCCCGGTGGTAGCCGGCATGCTGGGAATGCCTCCGGCACGCTTCTTCGTGGTCAATGTCCTTTCGGCGTTGGCCTGGGCGCCGGGCTATATATTACCCGGCGTGATCTTCGGCGCCTCGCTCAGTCTCGCCTCGGCGGTGGCCTCGCGTTTGGCCGTACTGGTCGTGATCGTGCTGCTACTATTGTGGTTTACCGTGTGGTTGGTACGGCGGATGGTGAGTCTGCTGCAGCCGCGTGCGGAAGTGATGGCGATACGGTTGATGGCCTGGAGCCGCTCGCACCCCGTGTTAGGCGGAATCACCGCAGTACTGGTGGACCCGCAGCGGCCGGAGGCGCGCGGCATGCTGATATGGGCAGCGCTGCTGATTCTGTTGGTAACGGGTATCCTCGCTCTGCTTGAGACGCAATTGATGGGCGCGCCGCTGGCGCACGCGGATACCGCCGTGTTCTACATCATGCAGGGCCTGCGTACACCGTGGGCCGATGAGGTGATGGTGTTGCTCGGTGAGCTGGGGAGCGGCCGTGCGCTAGGGGCTGTCGTGGTGTTCGTATTAGTCGGCTTGGTTGCTCAGCGTCACTGGCACGCCGCCGCACATTGGCTCGCCGCCGGGGCGTTCGGGGCGGTGTTGATTACGGTGCTCGAACTCGCTCTGCAAGTGCCGCGTGGTAACGGCTTCTCCGTGGCAGCAACGGCGATTCCATTCTCGCATGCTCACATGAGCGTGGTCGTGTACGGATTCCTGGCGGTGCTGGTTGCGCGCGAGTTGCCGGTACCGCGGCGTTGGATACCTTACACCCTGGCCAGCGTGATGGTGATTGCGGTGGCCTTGTCGCGTCTTTATCTCGGCGCCCAGGGGTTATCAGAATTATCGGCGGGCCTGGTCGCGGCCTTCATGTGGTCGGCACTATTGGGGGTGAGTTATCGGCGCCACCCAGGCGCTCCGATACGCACATCGGCGATCATTACCGCCGCGGCCGGGGCATTATTCATCAGCGCCGGCTGGTACATCACTCAACAGTATGAGCACGACCTGCAGAGCTATGCTCCGCGGCATCCGGTCCGCGCGCTCAGCACACAGGCTTGGTGGGAGCGCGACTGGCAAGAGCTGCCTGCCTATCGTATAGATTTAAGAGGTGAACCGAGCCAGCCCCTGACCTTGCAATGGGCGGGATCGCTGACCGACTTGCAGGCTCGCCTGGAGACACAAGGGTGGAGCGTGCCTCCTGCATCCGGCCCCGCGACATTTTTGTTGTGGTTGTCGCCCAGCCCTGAACTCGCGCAACTCCCGGTGTTGCCGAAGGTGCATGATGGGCGTCATGAGTCCTTGCTGATGATTAAGCTGCTCCCCGAGACTATAGGGCCGGTAAACAGGCGGTTGGTGTTGCGGTTGTGGAATGCCGATACGGTATTGCGCGAAGGCGGCGCAGGGGTATGGGTAGGCAATGTGACGCGCGAGCATCTCAGCTCGCCGCTCCCCTTATTCACCGTCGCTCGCGCCGAGCCGGAGATTAATGGCTTGCTTGATAAGTTACGGGGTGCGCTCGGCGATCTCTCTTGGCAGAAGGTGCAGCGCACGCCGCTGAGTACGATTTCTGCGCGCGGGTGGAATGGCGAAGTGCTGTTAATCCGGCCTCAACAGTCGGATGTACTGAGATCGAATAAGAAAAAGTAAGGGTAGGGTACTGATGGGTGTTAAAAATTCTGAGCGGTAGCTCAGACCAGCAAAATAGTCGCCACGATGGACGCCGAGAGAAATAAACTGTTTGGATTTTATTCCTCTGTGTTCTCTGCGGTGTGATTGCGGGCACTGCCCAAAATCGTCGCTATGAGATCCAAGCGTTGCAGCCCATCGTCTACCTCCAACAACATCTGCTTCTCCGATAAATCAACAGGCAACAGTTCCGCGAGGCGATAACTCAACCAATTCGCCTGTGTGGCTTTTTGCAGCATATCGGGAGGAAGATAGCCTGTCCGCTCGTTCAATTCCTTGAATAGGGCGACCAGCATTTGCAACCGCGTCGGTACCTGCTGCTCCGGTGCATCGGGCAGCATTTCCACATCGCCTGTCAAAAGCCGATTCGGCATCAATACCCGGGAGCGGATACGAAATCGCTGCTCGCCCCAGCAGGTAATGCCCAACAAGCCGTCCTCACGCTGAGTCCAGGCGGTAATTTTCGCCAGCGTCCCGACCTCATGGGTGTCGGCCGCCTGGCCTACCTCCGCGCCGGAGCGGATCAGACACACGCAGAATCCGCTGTCTTGCTTCAGGCAGGCGCTCACCATGTCCAAATAGCGCGCTTCAAAGATGCGCAGCGTCAGGACGCCGCCGGGAAACAACACGGTGTTCAGGGGAAATAACGGAAGCGCGATTTCACTCACCCGAGTCGGGAGGAGATTCCCCCCAGCGTGGCGTCAGGGTGTGCGCAATCTCCAGATGATCGAGGATGCGGGCGACCACGAAATCCACCAGGTCTTCGATGCGCTGCGGGTTATGATAGAAGCCGGGGTTGGCCGGCAGAATCACCGCGCCCGCGCGTGCGAGCCGCAGCATGTTTTCGAGGTGAATCACCGAATAGGGTGTCTCGCGCGGCACCAGGATCAATTTGCGCCGCTCCTTGAGCATCACGTCCGCGGCGCGGTCTATGAGATTGTTGCTGATGCCATTGGCAATCGCGGCCAGAGTACCCGCGGTGCAGGGGCAGACCACCATCGCCGCCGGGGCGTTCGAGCCGCTCGCCACCGGCGCCATCCAATCCTCCTTGCCGAACACCTGCAATTGCCCCGGTTGCACCGCATAACGCGCGCTCAGCAGTGCGGCCATTTCAGTAGGTTTGCTGGGGAGTTTTAGATCGGTTTCCATCGCGATGACCATTTGGCCCGGCGCGGAAATCATAAGATACACTTGCCTACCCGCGCCGAGCAGGCACTCGAGCAGGCGCAGGCCGTAGGTGGCGCCGGAGGCGCCTGTGATGGCAAGGCTGATGGTTTCAGTGGTCATATCAGAAACTCTTCAGTCTGGCACTCAAGATGCCAGCATACGAAATGACCAAACGGTAACTAAGACTGCCGTTGCTAACCAAATACAAACAATCACTACTGCAGCAACGTAGTTTACGGGCTTGTCTTGTGTCATCACAATATGCGCTTGTGCTCTGCACTCGGCTAAAACATCGGGAGGAACTAATCTTATTGCTACCATAATACCCAGTGGTACTAACACCAGATCATCAAGGTATCCAAGTATAGGAATGAAATCTGGAATGAGATCAATGGGACTGAAGGCATACGCCACAACGAATGCGACCATAAGTTTTGCATACCACGGCGTTCTAGGATCTTTGGCAGCGAGATAGAGGACATAAATCTCTTGCTTAAGCCGTTTAGTCTGCTGCTTTAGCTTTTCAAGAACACGCATTTAACTCTCTGAAGTAAATCCTACATGAAATATGTGAATGGCGGCCTTATACGATTTAGCCGGCAGCGGCTAGGGCGCTCATCAATTTTTCATGCAGGCCGTTAAAGCCGCCGTTGCTCATGATGACGACATGGTCGCCCGCGCGTGCGGAGCTGGCAAGATAATTCGCGATGGCGGGTGCGGAGTCGAATACCTGCGCTTTGGAACCTAGGGCGGCTGCGACGGAGCCCAAATCCCAGCCGAGATTCTTGGGCTGATAGAGCACCACGCTGTCAGCGAGACCGAGAGCGGGCGCGAGGGTGTGTTGATGCACACCCATACGCATGGTATTGGAGCGCGGTTCGAGTACGGCGATGATGCGCGCCTCGCCTACGCGGCGGCGCAGTCCCTCTAAGGTTGTGGCAATCGCCGTGGGGTGGTGGGCGAAGTCGTCGTACAGGGTGATTCCTCTCACAACGGCGCGTACCTCCATGCGCCGCTTTACATTTTTGAATTCCCCCAGCGTCGCGATGGCCTGCGCGGGAGGGACGCCCACGTGCCGCGCGGCGGCGATCGCGGCGAGGGCGTTATGCTGGTTGTGTTCGCCGAGCAATTTCCAAGTTACTTTACCTAAAGCCTTGCCCTGCCAGGCGATCTCAAAACCGCCGTCCGCGTTTTGTGGCCCGCAGCTCCAGCCCTGGTCACTGGCAAAGGGCTCAACCGGCGTCCAGCAGCCGCGCGCCAACACCCGCTTGATGGCCTCGTCCCGGCCATTGGCGACGATCAAACCGGTACCCGGAATAGTTCGCACGAAATGATGAAATTGCTGCTCAATGGCTGCAAGATCGGCGAAGATGTCGGCATGATCGAACTCAAGGTTGTTCAAAATGGCGGTGCGGGGGCGATAATGGACAAATTTCGAGCGTTTGTCGAAGAAAGCGGTGTCGTATTCATCGGCCTCGACCACAAAGAAGGGCGTACGGCCCAGCCGTGACGAGACATCGAAGTTGTTGGGTACCCCGCCAATCAAAAAGCCGGGATTCAGCTCCGCATACTCCAATATCCAGGCCAGCATCGCCGAGGTGGTGGTTTTGCCATGGGTGCCCGCGACGGCCAGCACCCAACGGTCGCTGAGCACGTGTTCCGCCAGCCATTGTGGGCCCGAGGTGTAGGGTATG
>JAMDBH010000119.1 GCA_023487615.1 Gammaproteobacteria bacterium | reverse complement strand
TGTCAAACCCGGAATGATCGCAAATGCTCAATCTGAAATTCAAATCGTGGACACCCATGAATCTCTTGAAACCCTTATCAATGTTGACGTTGCCGCTGGCACGTCTCAATTTAACCGGACACTAGTGTCCTAAAATAGCAAATTGAAAATCTCTAAGGGGCTAGTAAGTGAGGCGTTAGGAGTGAGGCGTTAGGCGTAGAGCAAATTTGCTTTCCCCCTCACTCCTTACTTCTCAAGCCTCACCCAAATCTCCCTAGCCCCTGCTGTTAGTGTTCCGAGTGCGCCATCCCCAAATAAACGATAGACAAAACCATAAAAATAAACGCCTGTAAGGTGATGACCAGCAGGTGGAAGATCAACCAGCCCAAATCCAGCGAAACCTGCAGCGGGAACCAGAAGAGCCACCCGAAGAGGCCCGTGACCAGGGTGCCGCCGATCAGTGCGATGAGCAGAAACACCAACTCGCCCGCAAACAGGTTGCCGAACAGTCGCAGGCCCAGGCTGAGGGGCTTAGCCAATTCCTCAATCAGAGTCATGACGATGTTGACCGGGATCAGATACTTACCGAAGGGGTGGAACAAAAACATCTTGAGGTAGCCCACCGGGCCCTTCACCTTGATGTTATAGAAGATGATGAGGATGAAGACGCTGAGAGACATCGCCAGGGTGGTGCTGAGGTCGGTGGTCGGCACCACCTTGAGGTGCTCCAAACCAAGATGCTCGCCGATCCACGGTAATAGGTCCACCGGGATCAGGTCCATGGCGTTCATCAGAAACACCCAGAGAAAGATGGTGAGCGCGAGCGGCGCGATGAGCGGGTTGTGGCCGGGAAAGGCGTCTCTGACCTGTCCGCTCACAAATTCCAGTATCGCTTCAACCGTGTTCTGAAAGCCGCCGGGCTTATCCGGGCTCAGCCGGCGGCCGAGCCGCCAACTGGCGGTCACGATCAGGGCGCCCAACAGGAAGCTGATGACGATGGTATCGAGGTGCCAGGCCCAAAAGCCGGTGCCACCGCAGTCGCCTACGCAAAGATTGGTGAGGTGGTGTTGAATGTATTCAACGGTCCCGCCTCCACCCGAGCTGGCTGCTTCACTCACGTCACGTACCCTTAATGTGATGCCTTACGCATCGCTATAACATAGCCCAATTGGGCAAGACCAAACCCTACAATGCTGGCGAGCGGATCGAGCTTGAATACCGCAAAGCCCAATCCAAATAACAGCAGCACCCACAAAAACCGTAGCATAACCCCTACCGCCGCCGCTCCGACGACGGCGCCTTGTGTAGCGGCCTCTAACGGGCGTATCGTTGAGCGCCTGAGCAGCAGGGTCATGATCAGGGTAATGAGCCCCCCATACAGCGCGGACAACGCCTGGAGCCCCCCCTGCAACGCAAAAAACAACAGCGCCACACCCATCGTGATGACAGCCTGATAGACCATCACCGTGCGCGCGGCGCCCGGCAGCGAACTGCTGAGATCGGGTTGTTCCCGCCTCACTGTTTCGACTCCGGCCTGCTCAGCAGCTTATAAACCTTCAGAAGACCGCCCACAAACCCCAGGCAGCCAAGGATGAACATGAAGAGGGGGAGGGTATCCAACCATACATCGAGGCCATATCCCAACATCAGACCGGCCAGCACCATGGAGGAGAGTATGCTGCCAACTCCAATCAGCGCCAACCCGGTTCCCCTGGCCTTGTTCACAGCGCGCGCATTATAAAGGTTGGGAGGGCACGGCGTCAACGAAATACGGAGAATTTCAGGCCATCAGACGGCGGCGTAGGAGGATACAGGCCACATACAGCCCTGCCGCGCCATACAGTATCAGGACGCCCAGATGGAGGAGAGGATGGGTGAGGGCCTGTCCGGTCATGAGCGGGCGCACCAACTCCACGGCGTGGGTGAGAGGCAATACCTGCGCTCCCCATCGCACAGCCTTGGGCATGGCCTCCAAGGGGAAAAAGGTGCCGCTTAACAGAAACATTGGGGTAATGACGAGCGTGAAATAATACACGAAAAAGTCATAACTCTTGGCGAACGCGGTGACGCACAGCGCGAGCGCGGCAAACGATGTACCCGCCAGCAGCACCAGCGGCAACACCCATAGCGCGCGCAGATCGTGCACCAGCCCCAGCCCCGCCGCCACCGCGACGATGGGCGCGACCGACAGCAGGCTCTTGGTGCCGGCCCAAATCATCTCGCCCAACACGATGTCATCCACGATGAGCGGCGTGGCAAGCATGCCGCCCCATGTTTGCTGGTGAGCCATGCGCGTGTAGGCGGAGAACAGGGCTTCAAAGGTCGCGGTGTTCATGGCGCTCGCGCACACCAAACCTGAGGCGAGAAACACGCTGTAGGGCATGCCCTGCATCTCGCCGACAAACGCGCCGAGTCCAAAGCCGAGCGCGAACAGATAGAGTAGCGGCTCGATGAAGTTACCGAGCATGGCGGGGCCGAGCAGCTTGCGCCACACCAGAAAATTGCGCCGCCAGACATGCAGGAAGCGCAGACTCATGGCGGGTAAGGGGTGGCTCATGCTCAATCCCGTAAATCGCGTCCGGTGAGTTTGAGAAACACGTCTTCCAGATTGCCGGGGCGGTGCAGATAGCGCAGTTGAGGGCATGCCCTCAAGTCGGCGAGCAAGGCATGGGCGTCGTGGGTGTAGCAAAATACCGTCTCGCCGATATGCTCGGCGCGCACCATCAGCGCACGCGCGGGGCCGTTGAGCCATGATTCGACATCGGGGCCGTGCACTTCCACCACTTGCGGCTCGATGTGACGCTGAATGAGGCCCGCTGGGCTGTCCTCGGCGAGGATGCGTCCGTGATCCATCACCGCGATGCGGCTGCACAGGCGCTCGGCCTCTTCCATGTAGTGTGTGGTGAGAATCAGCGTCTTGCCTTGCGCCATGAGGGTGCGCAGGCGCTGCCACAACATCTGTCGCGCCTGCGGGTCGAGCCCGGTGGTGGGCTCATCAAGAATCAGCAGTTGGGGGTCGTTGATGAGCGCGCGGGCCAGCGTGAGCCGGCGTTTCATGCCGCCGGATAAGGTGTTGATCCCCGCCTGCGCCTTGCCTTCCAAGGCGGCGAAAGTCAATACTTCAAGGATGCGGGCCTCCAGTACCGGACCGGAGAGGCCGAAATAACTGGCGTAGACACTCAGGTTTTCGATGACTGTAAAATCCGGGTCGAGGTTGTCCTGCTGCGGCACCACACCGATGCGCGCGCGCATTTCGCGCGCACGTTCAGGCACGGGATAACCGAGCACCTTGAGCGCGCCGCCGCCGGGGGGCGTCACGCCGAGCAGCATGCGTAGCGTGGTGGTCTTGCCCGCGCCGTTGGGGCCGAGCAGCCCGAAACAATCGCCGGGCCGCACGCGCAGATCCACGCCGTCCACCACCGGTACGCCGCCGTAAAACTTGCGCAGCCCCTGCGCCTCGATCACTGCCTGGGTCGCTTCCGACATGTAGGATTAGATTGGACCCGCCGCAAAATTGCGGGTTTTGCCTTGATGCGCCGTTGCGGCTCGTCTCAAGCCAAACCTCTTGTTTTGCAGCGGTTTCAAATTCTCAGGCGCTCAACGATACGCCCGTTAAGGATATGTTCCTCAATGATCTCGTCTATGTCTTCTTTATCCACGTAGGTATACCAGACACCCTCGGGGTAGACGACCAGCACCGGCCCCTCTTCGCAGCGGTCCATACAGCCGGCGGTGTTGGCTCGCGCCATGCCTGCGCCGCGCAGGCCGAGGGCCTTGATACGGGCCTTGGCATAGTCGCGCATGGCCTGCGCGTCATGATTCTGGCAACAGGCCGCCCCTGCCTCGCGCTGGTTGGTGCAGAAAAACAGGTGGTGACGGTAATAGGGTTCGCTCACATAACCAGTATCAAATAACCGGCGGCGGCTTGCAAGCTGAAAAGGCTTGATAGTTATCGGCGGCTATTTGATACTGTGCACTATGTCTATCGAACAGAACAAGGCCATCGTCAGGCGCTACTACGAGGAACTGTGGAATAAGTGGAATGCCGCCATTGCCGACGAGCTGATCGCCGCCGACATCAACTTTCGCGGCTCCTTGGGTTTCGCCGTGCACGGCATCATGAGTTTTAAGGAATATATGGCGATGGTGCGGGGCGCCTTTCCCGATTTCCACAACGCCATTGAGGAGTTGATCGCCGAGGGCGACCAGGTGGTGGCGCGGATGACCTACAGCGGCAGTCATCGCGGCGAGTTGTACGGCCTTGCGCCCACCGGCAAGCAGGTGAGTTATTCGGGTATAGCGATCTTCCGCATCAAGGGCGGCAAGATCGCGATGGGGTGGGTGATGGGTGACGCACTCGGCCTGATGAAGCAGCTCGGCGCTATGCATGCGCCAGGGCACTGATTCCCGTCACGCTGCAATGTCAGCCTGCTAATGAACTCCTTAGTACATGAATGCCCGAAAAATCTCACCGCTGGATAGTTTAATCATTGGCCTGGATCAGGCGTTGCGTACCGTGTGCACGCCGTCTCAGTGCAGCCGACCAGCAGCGTCCGCCGCGCGGCACGATGACGCGGCGCTCAGTGCGTCTCACATGGATGCGGCTGCGCGGCTCATGCGCGTCAATCATGCCGGCGAGGTGGCGGCGCAAGCCTTGTATCGCGGTCATGCACTCACCGCGCGCTCCCCAGCCGTTCGCGAGCACATGGAGCGCGCCGCACAGGAGGAAACCGATCATCTGGCCTGGTGCGAACAGCGCGTGCAAGAGTTAGGCAGCCGCACCAGCCTGCTCAACCCGCTTTGGTATGCAGGCTCATTCGCCATCGGCGCGCTGGCCGGGCTGGCGGGCGATAAATGGAGCCTGGGTTTTGTCGCGGAGACCGAGCACCAAGTGGTCAAACATCTGGAGGATCACTTGACGCGCCTGCCCGCCGGGGATGAGCAAAGCCGGGCCATCTTAGAACAGATGCGTGAAGATGAAGCGCAACACGCGACGGTGGCTATCGAGGCCGGTGCGGCGGAGTTGCCGGAAATGGTGAAGAAGGCAATGGCGCTGACATCCAGTGTAATGACCCGCAGCGCTTATTGGCTATAAACCTAAAAAAGCCCTTGAACCGCAGAGGACGCAGAGAATACGGGGGAGTCATTAGCACGTTGCGCTGCGTCATCCGTTGGGTGAGCGGGCATGTTAGGCTAACCGCTTAAAGCCTTTTGCGTTCTCTGCGGTGAAACGCCGTTTTTAGGATAAGCGAGGTTTGACCCTTGCTGCGGCCTTCGGGGGCTTTTTCTTTTTCTTCAGCTTTAACACCCCGCTCTTTTTCAACTTACCCATCTTGGGTATGTTGCGTCCATAAAAAATCTCCGCCATTTCATGTTTTAAGCGCTGTTTGATGAGCTTGCGCTCCTCTTGTTCGAGACCCTCTTTGACCGTGCCGAACAGATAGTTATTGAGGTCGAACTCCTTGAGCAGCATCTTGGTGTGGAAGATATTCTCCTGATAAACGTTGACGTCTATCATCTGGTAGCGGTCTCGCGTCACCTTGGCGATGAAGTTTTGGATAGAGTTGATCTTGTGGTCAATAAAGTGTTTTTTACCGGAGACATCGCGGGTATAGCCGCGCACTCGGTAATCCATGATGACGATGTCGGAGTCGAAGCTGTGTACCAGGTAATTCAACGCGCGCAGCGGTGAGATGCGTCCGCAGGTGGACACGTCAATATCGGCACGGAAGGTACTGATGCCGTTGTCGGGGTGGCTCTCGGGATAGGTGTGCACGGTCACGTGGCTCTTGTCCAAATGGGCGACCACTGCCTCGGGCAGTGGGCCGGGGGCCTCTTCCATGCTAGGCAGCACGGCCTGCGGGATATGCTCCTCGGAGATCAGCATGGTAACGCTGGCGCCTTGCGGGTCGTAGTCCTGGTGCGCGATGTTGAGAATGTTGGCGCCGATGATGTTGCATACCTCGGTGAGGATGCTGGTAAGGCGTTCGGCGTTATACACCTCGTCAATATATTCGATGTACTCGCTGCGCTGCTTGGCGGTCTTGGCGTAGCAAATATCGTAGATATTGAAACTCAGCGTCTTGGTCAGGTTGTTAAAGCCGTGCAGCTTGAGCTTCTTGAGCGGCTTCACCATCCCGGACACCTCGTGGTTATTGTATAAGTCATGGGCGTAGAGATCCGTTATTTTTGAGACAGGCGGGGATGAAAAATGAATTGCAGGATGTTGCCGTCCGGGTCCTGGCAGTAAAAGCTGCGCGAAGCGTCGCGGTGGTCGCGCGGCGCGGCCTTGATAATCACCTGATGAGCACGCAGGTAATCGTGCCAAACGTCCACGTCTTCCCGGGTGTTGAGGATGAATCCCAGGTGGTCGAGGCGTTGATGGGCCGGCGGGTCAAACGCAGCGGGATTATGGTGTAAGGCCAGGTTGTCCTGGCCGGAGGTGAGATAAAGATTGCTGGCATCCGGCCGCCAGTCTACCTGCATACCGAGCAGGTCAACGTAAAAGCGTTCGCAGGCCGCCAGGTCATGCACCTTAAGGGCGAGGTGGCGGAGGCCGGCGAGAGGTTGAGGTCGTGCTGTGGTCACCGGTCTTTAGTCCGCCTGAACGATTTCATAATCATGCGTTAGCTCCGCGGTTTTGTTCAGCATCATGGAGACCGAGCAATATTTCTCGGCGGACAGCTCCACCGCGCGTTTGACCGATTCTTCCTTAACGTCCTTGCCGCTCACAATATAGTGCATGTGGATCTTTGTGAAGACCTTGGGCACGATCTCGGCGCGTTCGGCGGTGATTTCCACGACGCAGTCACTGATGGCCTCGCGTTTCTTGCGCAAGATGTCCACCACGTCGAAGGCGGTGCAGCCGCCCAAACCCAGCAGTACCATCTCCATCGGGCGCACGCCCAAATTTTGTCCACCCGACTCCGGCGGGCCGTCCAGCACCACCGAGTGGCCGCTGCCGCTCTGTGCGACAAACATGCTGTTTTCCACCCACTTCACGCGCGCCTTCATGAAACTATTATGCCGTGTTTTCAGCACGGCACAACTGGTTTGAATAAATTAGCCAGCGCCGCGCCCGGATCGGGCGCCACCATAAACGCCTCACCCACCAGAAAGGCATGTACGCCATGCTTGCGCATCAGCGCGACGTCCTTCGGAGTATGAATTCCGCTCTCGGTGACTACGGTGCGGCTGCCGGGAACTTTATCGAGCAAGTCGAGAGTGGTGGAGAGCGTGGTTTCAAAGGTGCGCAGGTTACGGTTGTTGATGCCGATGAGTCTGATGTTGAGCGGCAGGGCTCGTTCCAGTTCCTCTGAGTTATGTACTTCAACCAGCACGTCCATGCCGAGGTGCAGAGCGAGACCGGTGAGATCGTGTAACTGCGCATCACCCAAGGCGGCGACGATGACCAGGATGCAGTCAGCGCCCAAGGCGCGCGCCTCGTATATCTGGTAAGCATCTATCGTGAAGTCCTTGCGCAGCGCGGGAAGCTTGGTCGCTGCGCGCGCCTCTTGCAAATAACTGTCGTCACCTTGAAAAAAATCACGGTCGGTGAGCACCGAGAGACACGTCGCGCCCGCGCGTTCATACGATTGCGCGATCTCGGCGGGGCGGAAGTCGGCGCGCATCACGCCTTTGCTTGGCGAGGCCTTTTTGATCTCGGCAATCACCGCCGCCTCGCCGCGTTGGATTTTTGCCTCGATGGCGGCCACAAAACCGCGCGGCGCGGGAGCCTCTGCGGCGCGCTGACTCAAGGCGCGCAACGGCAGCGCGCGGCTGCGCTCGGTCACCTCTTCGGCCTTGCGTCTGAGAATTTTTTGCAGGATGTCGGGCGGTGCGGTCATATTTTAATAAGGCTCCACACAAAGACGCAAAGACGCGAAGATTATTAGAGATATATGTCCTTGCGTTCTCTGCGACTCGGCGTCTATTCGTGCGGTTATCACTTAAAACTCTGGGTAAAGCTAATCAGTGCTGCGAATTTCTCCCGCGCCGCTCCGCTGGCAATAACCGCCTGCGCCTTACGCACGCCCTGCTCCAGGGTAGGCTCGATACCCGCCACGTAAATTGCCGCGCCGGCATTCAATGCCACGATGTCGGCGGCCGGGCCCGGCGTGTCGTCCAACGCGGCGCATATTAAGCTCAAGCTTTGCTTAGGACTCGTCACCACCAGGCTCGCCACATCGGCGCGCATGATGCCGAACTCCTCCGGAGTAATCACATAGCGGGTGATCGCCCCGTCTTTGAGTTCGGCGACGTGCGTGGGCGAGGCGATGCTGATCTCATCCATGCCGTCCTCGGCGTTCACTACCATTACATGATGGCTGCCCAGGCGCGCGAGCACTTCGGCCAAGGGCGCCACCCAATCTTTGCCCCACACGCCCACCACTTGATTGCGCGCGCCGGCGGGATTGGTGAGGGGCCCCAGTAAATTAAAAATGGTGCGCACGCCCATCTCGCGGCGTGGGGCAATGGCGTGCTTCATCGCGCCGTGGTGCTTGGGCGCGAACAAGAACCCCACACCGATCTTCTCTATGCACGCGGCAACCTGCTCGGGCGTCAAATCGAGATTCACGCCCGCCGCTTCCAGCACGTCGGCGCTGCCCGATTTGCTGGACACCGAACGGTTGCCGTGCTTGGCGACCTTGGCGCCCGCCGCGGCGGCGACCAGCGCGCTTGCGGTGGAGATGTTGAAGGTATGCGCGCCGTCGCCGCCCGTGCCGCAGGTGTCCACCAGGTGTTCCATATGCGCCTCAACCTTCGTGCACAGTTCGCGCATCACGCGCGCCGCGGCGGCGATCTCCTCGATGGTCTCACCCTTCATGCGCAGGCCAATCAAGAAACCACCGATCTGCGCGGGCGTGGCCGCCCCGCTCATGATGGTTTCCATGACGGCGGTCATCTCGTCCCCGGATAAATCATGCCGCTCGACTACGGCGCGGATGGCGGATTGGATGTCCATTTAGGCGGGCTCACGCAATGGCGCTAGGGCGCAATAGCTGTTTATCGAGAATGTTCCCATTATGTAGCTCTTGGCGTCTTGGCATCTTGGCGTGAAATCCCTAGAAAGTTCGCCAATAAATCGTGTCCACATTGGGTCAGTATGGATTCAGGATGAAACTGTACGCCTTCGACGTTGAGCGTCTTGTGACGCACGCCCATGATCTCATCCATCTTGCCTTGCGCGTCTTGCGTCCACGCGGTGACTTCCAAACAATCCGGCAACGTCTCTTTTTCAATGACTAAAGAGTGATAGCGTGTCGCCTCGAACGGACTCGGCAAGCCTTTGAACACACCTTTGCCCGCGTGATAAATCATCGAGGTCTTGCCGTGCATCAGTTCGCGCGCGTGTACGATCTTGCCGCCGAATGCCTGGCCGATGCTTTGATGGCCGAGGCACACTCCGAGCAGAGGGATCTTGCCCGCGAATTGCTTGATCGCATCCACCGACACGCCCGCCTCGTTCGGCGTGCACGGCCCCGGCGAGATGACGATGTGCGCGGGCGCGAGTTTTTTTATTTCAGTGGTTGAAATCTGGTCATTGCGAAACACGCGCACGTCTGCGCCCAGCTCACCCAGATATTGCACCAGGTTGTAGGTGAACGAATCGTAATTGTCTATCATCAGGAGCATGGTGTTACCTCCAACGTGACATCGAGGCCTCTGGAGGCCGTCACGGCCGCGCTCACCAGTGCGCGCGCCTTGTTCATGGTCTCTTCCCATTCCTGACGCGGCACCGAATCCGCGACGATGCCCGCGCCCGCCTGCACGTGCAGCATACCGTCTTTGAGGACGGCGGTACGAATCGCAATCGCGGTGTCCATGTTGCCGTTCCAGCCGAGATATCCCACCGCGCCGGAATAGACACCGCGCTTCACCGGTTCCAGTTCGTCAATGATTTCCATGGCACGGATTTTTGGCGCACCGCTCACCGTGCCTGCCGGAAAAGTAGCGCGCAAGGCGTCCAACGCCGTCATGCCCTTTTTTAAGCGCCCCGCGACGTTGGAGACGATGTGCATCA
>JAMDBH010000083.1 GCA_023487615.1 Gammaproteobacteria bacterium | reverse complement strand
ATACCGCAACGTCTATGAAGATTATAAAAAGGCCTTTGGCGAGGAACCGCCCATGATCTCCGGCGTCGCCATCATGACCGATACCGACAACACCGGCGAGACCGCTACGGCCTATTACGGTGATATTTTTTTCACAGGCGAGTAATTATTCTGGACTGTCTTTAACCAGGCGATAAACGCTGCCCTTGTCCGACATGACATACAACTCTCCTCCCGCGTCCTCGCCGAACGAAAGTATGTTGCCGATCTCTCCCACCTTCCAGTCGCGCTGTTCGGTCGCCTTACCGCCGGCGTATTTGAAACTCTTGAGGAAACCTGTGCAGTAATCAGAATAAAAATAGTGGCCGGCGAGTTCCGGAATGGCGCGGCCGCGATAGACGAAACCGCCGATCACCGAGCAGCCCTGGTCATGATCGTATTCCAGCACGGGTAAAACGAGGCCGCTTTTTTTACACGAGGGGCTGAACAACAGCGAAAAACAGGACGATCCTTCCAAGATGTTCCAGCCATAGTTGAGCCCCTTCTGCGCGGCCGGGACGACGTTGATTTCTTCAATCTTGTTCTGCCCCACATCGGCGATATATAAGAGATTTTCTTTGCGATCGAAGGCATAGCGCCAAGGATTGCGCAAACCGTAGGCCCAGATCTCGGCACGCGCATCTTTGCGCCCGACAAAGGGATTATCCGAAGGAATCGCATAGGGATCGCCTTTATTCACATCAATCCGCAACATTTTGCCGAGCAGGGTTTTAAGGTTTTGCCCGTTGCCGTGCGGATCGCCCGCAGCGCCGCCGTCGCCCATGCCGATGTAAAGCATGCCGTCGTGACCAAACAGATTCAGCCCGCCGTTATGATTGGCGTAAGGCTGCTCGATCTTGAGCAACAGCTTGGCCGAATCGGGGTCAGCACGGTTAGGGTTGGAAGCTACATGGTAACGCTCAATACGAGTGTCGCCGCTTTTGTCGGTGTAGTTGACGTAAAGAAACCCGTTCTTCGCATAATCAGGATGAAAAGCAACGCTCAACAGGCCCTGTTCACCGCCGCTCTTTACCTTTCCCGCGATGTCAATAAAAGGGGTGGATAACAGCTTGCCGTTTTCAACGATGCGAATGCGCCCCGCTTGCTCGACAATAAACAAGCGCGGATCGCCGGATGGGCTGGTGAGGTAGAGAGGGTTTTTCAGGCCACTGGCAACTTCTGAGAGGCGCAGCGTGATTTCTGCGTGTGCGACTTGGAGGAAGCAGCAGAGGAGCGGGAATAGGAATGCGATGTAACGCGCCATTGCTTATGATACCGCCATTCAATGGCGGCGCAAGAAGACCTTATGCACCGCAGAGGGCAAGATCAAAATACAATATTTTCCTCCGCGCCCTCCGCGGTGAATCGTTTTTTTTAAAGATTTTGCGGCTAACAACAACCCGAGCTTACGCCGGTTTGCGTATGTGCCGCCCCTTTTGTCTCCGCCGCGGGGCGCAAGGCGCCTGCTGGCACGCACCAATTGACCGGTTCGCGCTGCACGGCCGGTGCGATACCGATGAAATCATCTCTGTACGGACCTTCAGTCAGAAACTTATAAGTACGCTCGCAGACCGCCATTCGTTCGCCGCGCGGATACACATGGCCCTCGTCATCGGTAATGGTGGCATAGGGGCCGCGATAGATGACGGCATGGCCGTAATCGAGACACTCCGTGTCTGCGCCTTTCACCGCCGTGAGCGTCACAGAGCGGAATTCGATGCCCTCGATCACTTGCCAGGGTTCGGCGTCCCACTTGTCATAACAGGCTGCGAGGAAACCGCTATCTTTGAAGGTACGGATAAACTCCTGTTCCTGAAATGCGCCGGAGATGCAGCCGCTCCACAGCATGGGATCGGCGCGCAGATGCGCTGGGACAACCTCGTCGCTCACGATGTCGGAAATCGCCACGCGCCCGCCGGGTTTGAGTACACGGAAGATCTCCTGCACCAATTGCTGCTTGTGCTTTTCATCCACCAGATTGAGCACGCAGTTGGAGATCACCAGATCTACGGAATTGTCGGCAATCAGCGGCTGCTTGCTACGCTGCGCCGTTTTCCAGGCTTCCAGCGCAGCAAGATCCGTGGCATTGCTCACCGGGTGCTCCGCCAGATAGCGCTCCATCGCCTCGACATCGAGCGCCAGATCTTCGATATAGCTCTTTACGAATCGCACCCGGTCGCCGCCCAGCTTTTCCGCCATCTCGGGCTGGTACTTGCGCGCCAGTGCCAGCATCTCGTCGGTCATGTCCACGCCGATAACGCGGCCGTGCGGACCCACCCGTTGCGCAGCCATGTAACAGATCTTGCCCGCACCGCTGCCGAGATCCAGCACCACATCACCTTCGCGCACATAACGGGAGGGGTCGCCGCAGCCGTAATCCTTCTCGATGATTTCCTGCGGCAGAATTTTTAACAGGCCATGGTCGTAATTCACCGGACAACATAAGGCGGTCTGACGTTCCTTGGCGCCTTCGGAATAACGTTCCATAACATTCTGTTGCACGTTCATAGTCTTTTCCTCATAAAAGAACTGCGTTCACCGCAGAGGACGCAAAGAGATAATATCAAAATCATTTTGTTTTCCTCCGCGTCCTCCGCGGTAAATTGTTTTAAGCCAATGCCCCACCGCAACTGCTGCCCTGGCCGGCGGTGCAGCCGTAGCAGTGATTCTTGACCACGATGCCGCGGCCTTCCAGATTGACCTCCATCAGCTCGCGCAGGTGTACGCGCGGCTTGCCGTTCAAACGCAGCGGGAGCTTCAGCATCTGATTAAAGTCGCAATCGTACACATAGCCTTGCCAATCCACGCTGATGAGCGAGCGGCACATCACCGTTTCGAGATTGGCATCCTGATGCGCGCCGCGCAATAAGTCCATATAGCCGTCAAATTGTCCCTTGGAGATCAGCGTGCTACCGAAGCGTTGGATAGGCATATTAGCGAGACTGTAAAGGTGATTGAAAACAATACTATAATGTTCGCCGAGATATTTCTTATAGTCCTGCTCCAGCGCCTGTTGCGGCGGCGGCAGCGAGGGGCCCAACGGGTTATACACCAGATTCAAGATGAGTCCGCTACCGGGCCGGCCATAGCCCAGGCTGTTGAGCATGCGCAAGACCCGTATGCTGGCCTGAAACACGCCGTCACCGCGCTGACTGTTCACATTCTCTTCCAGGTAACAAGGCAGCGAGGCAGTAATCTCCACCTGGTGCTCGGCCAAGAACTGAGCCGTATCCTCATGTCCGGGCAGTTCCAGCACGGTGAGGTTACAGCGGTCTATCACCCGCACCCCCAAGTCGCGCGCGGCGCGCACCAGATACTTGAAGTCCGGGTTCATTTCAGGCGCACCGCCTGTGAGATCCAGCGTACTGATCTTGGTAGCACATAGATAATCCAGCACGCAGTCCACAGTGTCGCGCTGCATGATCTCCTTGCGGGTGGGGCCGGCGTTCACATGGCAGTGCACGCAGGCTTGATTACACAGATAACCCAGATTGACTTGCAAGGTTTCCAGTTTCCCGCGGTGTAAGGCGGGAAAGTCGGTGACATCGAGCAGTGGCAGGGTGGCGTGCATGCGGCTTAAGCCCAGCGTGACAGCCAAACCGTTGCGGCGGCCAACAGGGCGGCCACCGGCAGGGTAATCACCCAGCCGAACAGAATCAATTTCAAGGCATCGGCCTGGTCAGGTTTCACGCCCTCGCCCCAGCGGATACCCATCAAGGCCCCGGTGCTGACATGCGTGGTGGAAACCGGCAGGCCCAGCGGCGTGGCGGCGAGCACCAGCATCGAGGTGCCGACGTTGGCGACCAGTCCGGTGCGCGTGTCCATCGGTGTGACATGGTGCGCCAGCACCTGCAATACTCTGAAACCGCCCCACACGCTGCCCAAGCCCATGAACAGGGTCACCGCGACGAACGGCCAGACGGAGTTGTATTGAACAACAGCGGCGGGCAGACTGGGCGCCAGCGCCACCACCAGAACCAGAAAGGCGGCGATCTTGGGCACGTCATTCAAGCCGCGCGCAAAACTGGTCGCTCCGCTGGAGAGCCAGTGCAATCCGATCCAAATGCGCTGCACCCAAGGCAAGGGTAACTGTTCGGCGTTTTGCGCGCAGACGAACGGATTTTTTTGCCACGCCTCTCGGTCACAGCAGCCCGGGCTCCAGGCCGGTATCATTTTTTCCACAAATCTTGCCGTCAGCAACAATCCCCAGCAAAGCGCGACGGCAATCACCGGGCTCACCAATAAGGGCAGTAGGGCCTTATTGGCGATAGCGGCGGTACGCAGCCCCTCCGGCCCTGCCAACACCAGGGCCGCACCCACCACGCCACCGAGCAGGGCGTGCGTGGTGGAGACCGGCAAACCTAAGCGCGTGGCCGTGAACACCCAACCGGCCGCACCCACCATTACCCCGGCCACGAAGCTGAGGCTTACCGGGAATCCGGACGCCAGAAATCCCTTGCTGAAGGTACTGACCAAAGCGCCGCCCCACACCAACGCGGCCAAACCGCCCAACAGGGTGCACAAGGTCCCCCACACAATCGCGCGCCGTGCGCTCGTCACACCGCCGCCGGTGAGCGTAGCGACACCCTTGGCGACGTCATTGGCGCCATTGGCCCAAGCCAGGGCCAGTACTAACAATGCAATCAACAATATAGTCATCATGATCTCGTGCGGATAGCCGCCTCCTTTTTCGTTTTCAATCTTTTGATGGCCACCGGCGCCAGGGCAAGCACCCCCAATAAGGCGAAAGCGCCCAGCGTTTCAGCGGATATTAGTTGTCCGACAGAGTCTATACGCCCCAAAGACTGTCCCAGATTCGCGAAGACAAAACTGCCGGGGATGATGCCGATGGCGGTGGCGGTCACATACGTGCGCAGCTTGATCGGCGTGAAGGCGGGCGCCAGATTGACGAGCCAGAAGGGAAACAGCGGCACCAAGCGCAGGAACAGCAAATAATTGAAGGCGTTTTCCTTGAATCCCTCAATCATTTTTTTGGCGAGTCCTCCCGCCTTGCGCTGTGCGGCCTCGGCGAACAGGTAACGCGCGGCCAGAAACACCAAGGTAGCACCCAGCGTGGCGGAAAACACGATGACGATGGCACCCACCCAGCGGCCGAATAAAAAGCCCATCGCCAGAGAAAGCACCACCGCGCCCGGGATGCTCAATGCGGTGGCGGCCGCATAGATGAATGCGCTGAGCAGCAACATAGTAAAGTAATGATGCTCGGTGTAGCTTAACAACTCGGCGCGGTGGAGTTTGAGAGTCTCGAGATTCAGCCATGTATTGCCGCCCAGCGCGAAAAACGCGGCAAAACCGGCGGCAAAAATGAGCAGGATGAGCAGCCTGGGCCAACGTGCGGCCGATCGAGCTCCCTGCATTTCCGGCATCGTAGTCACTGTATGAAAAAGATTGTCATTACCGGATAACTATAATCTCTGTAGGCCGGCCAGTCCTCACAAAACCGTCACATTTGTCCGGTGTTTTTAGGAAGCTCTGAAAAATATATCGCCAACCGCCAAGGCGCCAAGGTCACCAAGAAAAAAGGCTTGAATTGTAGGGAAAAAATCATGGCGCCTTTGGCGTCTTGGCGGTTCAGCATGAATAAATCAGGGATTCCTTTACGATTACGTTTGTGGGGTGAGATTTGCCAGCCGGCTGTTGCGCATGGAGTAGACAAAATAAAAGATAATGCCGATCAGCATCCAGATCCCGAAGCGCTTCCAGGTAACGTGCGGCAGACTGGCCAACAGCACGCCGCACGAGAGAATTCCCAAAACCGGTATCAGCGGATGGTAGGGCGTCTTGAAGGGGCGCTTGAGTTGGGGTTGGGTGCTGCGTAATACGATAGCACCGATACAAACCATGACGAAGGCGCTCAAGGTGCCGATATTCACCAGCTCGGCGAGATCGCCCAGCGGCACGAAACCCGCCGTCAGGGCGATGAGGGCGCCGCACAAAACAATGACCCGCACCGGCGTTTGGGTGTTGGCGTTCACCGCGCCGAAAAACGGCGGCAGCAGGCCGTCGCGCGACATGGCGAAGAAGATGCGCGTGAGCCCGTAGTACAACACCAGCATCACGGTGGTGAGGCCGGTGATGACGCCGGTCGCAATCAGGGCCGAGGCCCAATTGATCCCTAACAACTGCATGGCGTGCGCCACCGGCGAGGAGACGTTGAGATCTTTGTAGGAAACGATGCCGGTCAACAGGCCCGACACCACGACGTATATCACGGTGCAGATGGCGAGCGAGGCGAGCAGGCCGATCGGCACGTCACGCTGCGGATTCCTGGCCTCCTCGGCTGCGGTGGTGACGGCGTCGAAGCCGATGTAGGCGAAGAACACGATAGCCGCGCCCGCCAACACCCCCACCGGTTTACCTTCAGCGCCGGCGTTAAACCAACCGAAGGGCAGGAACGGGTCCCATAAAGCGGGGTTGACGTGAAATACGGCAACGCCGACAAACACGGCGATGGTGAGTAGCTTGACGAACACCAGCACGGTATTAAATTGCGAACTTTGTTTGACGCCGATGATGAGCAATATCGAAAGCGCGACGACAATCCCCGCCGCGGGGAGGTTGATGATTCCGCCTTGACTGGGCGCACGCGTCAGCGCGTCCGGTAAGGGCAGACCGACAGCGGTCAGGGCGTTGTTAAAATAGCCCGACCAACCGTTGGCCACGGCCGCGGTCGCCACGCCGTATTCGAGGATCAACATCCAACCCACCAGCCAGGCGACCAGTTCCCCCAGCGCGGCGTAGCTGTAGCCATATGCGCTGCCGCATCCCCCAAGACTCGCGGCCAGCTCCGCGTAGGCCAGCGCCGCGAAGGCGCAGGCGATACCTGACACCACGAACGACAGGACGACCGCAGGCCCTGACATAGTGGCCGCGGCGATGCCGGTGAGCACGAAGATACCGGTACCGATGATGGCGCCGATGCCGAGGAAGGTGAGATCGAAGGCGCTCAAGGCGCGCTTCAGGCCGCTATCGCAAAAGTCTTCGTGTGTGGTCATCCGGGTGCGAAAGATCTGCATGGCGAAGCTCCTGGGTGTGGGTGCGATTCATTCGCACATCAGTTCATGTTCGCTAGTGTATGTCGCCAGACCCGCCCTGGGAAGATACCTGCAAAAGTTCTCAAGTTTGTTTAGCGCCTGCCGTTATTCCTTTTGGATAGATAGCCATGAACACTGATCGCATTAAAACCGAAATTCACCACGCGACCGGCAGCCGGAGCGATGAGGTTCGCATGCGCGATGCCCTGGCCGGGCTGGAGGACTACGTCAACCAGTTCGCCCTGCGTCCCAGTCCGAGTTTCTTCACCGAGATTACGATAAATCCGCGGGAACCGCGCGATTCCGCTACTAACCCTGGTATCCGGCCTCGGATGTACGCCATTGCCGGAGGACGTCAAAGCTAGAAACTCCCGCCATTCGCGTTTATCATGCACAGTTCCACATCTGGAACCCTGACGCATGAATACCCCCAAACATTGCCGTTTACTCATCCTCGGCTCCGGCCCGGCCGGCTACACCGCGGCCGTCTACGCCGCGCGCGCCAATCTCAACCCGGTGCTGGTCACCGGCCTCGAACAGGGCGGCCAGCTCATGACCACCACCGACGTGGACAACTGGCCGGGCGACGTGCATGGCCTGCAAGGCCCAGCGCTGATGGAGCGGATGCGTGAGCATGCCGAACGCTTTCACACCGAGATAATCTTCGACCACATCAATAAGGCCGAACTGCAACAACGCCCGTTCCGGCTCACCGGCGACAGCGGCGTTTACACCTGCGATGCGCTCATCATTGCTACCGGCGCATCGGCGATGTATCTCGGCCTGCCGTCGGAAGAGACTTACAAAGGCCGCGGCGTGTCGGGTTGCGCCACCTGCGACGGCTTTTTCTATAAGGGCAAGAAGGTCGCGGTGATCGGCGGCGGAAACACCGCCGTGGAAGAGGCGCTGTATCTTTCCAACATCGCCTCCCACGTCACCGTGGTGCACCGGCGCGACAAGTTCAAGGCGGAGAAGATTCTGATCGGCCAGCTACTCAAAAAAACCGGGAGCGGCAATGTCAGCATCATCTGGAACAGCACGCTGGACGAGGTGCTGGGCAACGACAGCGGCGTGACCGGCATGCGCGTCAAGAATATCAAGGACAACAGCATACACGCTCACGAGGTCGAGGGGATTTTCATCGCCATCGGCCACAAGCCGAACACAGCGCTCTTCGAGGGACAACTCGAGATGAACTACGGCTACATCAAGGTCAAGAGCGGCGCCGAAGGTAACGCCACCGCAACCAGCATCCACGGCGTGTTCGCGGCAGGCGATGTGACGGATCACGTCTACCGGCAGGCCATCACCTCGGCGGGCTCGGGTTGCATGGCGGCGCTCGATGCCGAGAAATATCTCGATAGTTTAGGGAATTCCTGAAAAATATATCACCAACCGCCAAGACGCTAAGGTCGCCAAGAGAAAAATTTTAATTATAAAAAAATCCTGGCGTTCTCGGCGTCTTGGCGGTTTACATGAGGTTTCTTAACGGCAAGTTGACGCCCGGCGCCGCTTGCGCCTCTTCCAGTCGCGGATGACATGTATGCGCCACAGGGCGTGCACCAAAAAATAGCCTGTTACCGCCGATACGGCCGAGACGACGAACGATCCCAGCACAAAGGGTTGCCAGATCCATTTGAACTCGGTCACCAGCCATTCCCAGGTCGGCTCGAAGGCGATGTCGTGCACGGGCAGACCCAGCAGCAGACCTCCCAGCTTATAGGCGAAATAACTGATGGGGGCGATGGTAAAGGGGTTGGTAATCCATACCAGGGCAACGGCAATCGGTATATTAAACTTGAAGACGATCGAGAACACCGCGGCCGGGAGCATTTGAAAGGGCATGGGTATGAAGGCCATGAACAGGCCGATCGCCGCGCCGCCGGCCACGGAGCGACGATTGAGATGCCACAACCGGGGGTTGTGCAGCCATTTCCCTAGAAACTGCAAATTTTTATGGCTACGGATCTGGTCCGTATCGGAAATAAAGCGTTTAATCAATTTTTTTGCCATAAGTAAATTATAGCGTATATTTTGAAACGTTAGCCCCTTCCTTATCGCTACACTACGGAGGTGTGTGATGGCCACTTCATTCAGATCGGTAACGGAACTGGATTTTAGCCCTCCCGACGACGTGTTTCCTTCCCCGCCCGACTGGCGCGATCTGTTTATTTATTTTCTGTTGGTAGACCGCTTCGACAATAACCAAAACAACACCCCCGCCTATGATCCCGCCGCCATTCCTACAGGGCGCGACGCCGAGCGAGGCAAGGTGTTTCAGGGCGGCACTTTGAAGGGTGTGCTGCGCCGTCTCGACTACATTGAGGGACTCGGGGCCAATGCCATTTGGCTCAGCCCGGTCTTCAAAAACCGCAGCGAGTTCAACGATAGCTACCACGGCTATGGCATCCAGGATTTTCTCGAGGTGGATAAACGGTTTGGCAGCGCACAGGATTTACGCGACCTGGTGCAGCAGGCCCATGCCAGGGGACTGTATGTCATCCTCGACGTCATCATCAACCACACCGGTGATAACTGGGCCTATCCCGGTGACCATCCTTATTATTACTGGAAAGACGCGCCGGGACCGTTTGAATTCGGCGGATGGCGCGAGGGCGATGCTGCGCCCGGATTGCAGGATGACGACGCCGTATGGCCGGAGGAGCTGCAAAGGGCGGAATGCTATAAACGCCGCGGGCAGATACGCGATTGGCAAGACCCCGATGAGGCGGTGAACGGTGATTTTCTGAGCCTCAAAGAGCTGGATATCAACCGGCCTGAGGTGCTGGATGCGCTCATCAAGGTCTACAAATATTGGATCGCCTTCGCCGACGTTGACGGTTACCGTCTTGATACCGTGAAGCACGTCGAAAGCGGCGCCACGGCAATCTTTTGCAACGCCATCCGCGAATACGCCAAACGCATCGGCAAACAGAACTTTTTTATTTTTGGTGAAGTGGTGGCCGATGACCTCACCCTGGAGCGTTACATAGGGCGTAACAGCCGCATCGAAGGCACTACAGAGCGATTTCCCTCGCTCGACGCCTGTCTGGATTTCCCGCTGTATTTTGTCCTGGAAGAGGCGCAAGC
>JAMDBH010000140.1 GCA_023487615.1 Gammaproteobacteria bacterium | reverse complement strand
GGGCGCGAATCGCAGAGCCCGCGTATTCGATGGCATAGCCGGTGCCGCCGGCGGTGCCGATCTTGCCGATGACGGCGAGTACGATGTCCTTGGCGGTGAGGCCAGGCGCGAGTGCGCCGTCCACGCTGACGCGCATGTTTTTCGCCTTTTTCTGCAACAGGCACTGCGTGGCGAGCACATGTTCCACTTCGGAGGTACCGATGCCCTGTGCGAGCGCGGCGAACGCGCCGTGGGTGGAAGTGTGCGAGTCACCGCACACCACCGTCATGCCGGGGAGTGTCGCGCCCTGTTCCGGGCCGATCACATGCACGATACCCTGGCGCACGTCGTTCATCTTGAATTCGGTGATGCCGAATTCCGCACAGTTATCATCCAGCGTTTCTATTTGCAGGCGCGAAATGGGATCGGCTACCGGCTTGTCGCGGTCGGTGGTAGGGACGTTATGGTCGGCCACGGCTAGATTCGCATCCCTGCGCCATGGTTTGCGCCCAGCGAGGCGCAAGCCTTCAAACGCCTGCGGCGAGGTAACTTCGTGCACCAGGTGACGATCTATATAGAGCAGCGTCGTGCCGTCGGGCTCGGCGCGCACCACGTGCGCATCCCAGAGTTTGTCGTAGAGAGTTTTGCCGGCCATGTTGCTTTAATGACGTTCAGTCGGGGGAATTTCAAGAGAAGTCTGCATTTTACGCCGATTACGCTTGGCGCGAAATAGCTTAAACGTGCTCGCGCAACAGGCGCCACGCAATCACAAACGAGCCCAGGCTGAGGAGAGCGGCGATGGAAAAGGTGAACGTAGGCCCGGCGGACTCCCACAGATAGCCGCTATACAGGCTCCCAGCCGCGCCGCCGCCGCCGAAGCTCAGACTGCTGTAGATGGCTTGGCCGCGGAACTGGTGGCGCCCGGTGAAAAAGCGGTACACCACCTGCATACCGGCGGCATGAAAGGTGCCGAAGGTCGCCGCGTGCAATGTCTGTGCAATAACGAGCATCAGCAGGCTATCGGGGAAATGCCCGATCAATAACCAGCGCACGGTGGCGAGTGCGAAGCTTGCCATCAAGACTTTGCGCAGCGACACGCGCGTCATCAGCCGCTGCATCAACAGAAAGACGCCGATCTCGCACAACACGGCGAACGCCCACAGCGCACCTATCACCGTTTTGCTGTAGCCGTGGTCTACCAGATAAATGGAATAAAAGGTGTAATAGGGACCGTGGCTCGCCTGCATCAGAAAACAGGCGAGCAAAAAAAGCGCAACTTCCGGGCGCAGAATCGTTTTCAGGAACGGCGAAGGGTGCTCTGCGCGTCCGCCTACTTCCGATTCCGGTAACACCAGACTGAACACCCAAATGCCGCACATCAACACCAGCAGACTCGGCAGCACCCACCACGGCCCGTAGGCGTCTATCACCGGTCCCAGCGCCGACACGCTCAAGATAAAACCGATGGAGCCCCACAAGCGCACGCGCCCGTAGGCGCCGGCGCGCTCACCCAAGTGCCGCATGGTGGTGACCTCCAGCAGCGGCAGCGAGGCGTTCCAGAAAAAACTGAACACCAGCATCACGAGGCCGAGCCACCAGAAACTCGTGCCGAAGAATACGCCGGCGAAAAAAACGATGGTAAGTAAAGTGGTGAGCCGCACCATGCGCATGCGGCTCTCGCGGTGATCGGCGATCCACGCCCAGATGTTGGGCGCGACGATGCGCGAGATCATCAAGAGCGACATCAAATGTCCGATGTCCACCGCGCTATAGCCGACGGATTTGAGATACAGCCCCCAATACGGCACCAGCGCGCCCAGCACGGCGAAGTAAAACAGATAAAAACCGGAGAGGCGCCAGTAGGGCATAGAGACGGTTACAAGTGGCGAGTTGCAAACGGCAAGAATGGGAACCGCTCACTCTTGTATGGGCGGAAGTGTAAATTCATCATGTTGTCTTACCTGCGCTGTTCTTTTCGTATCAGCTTGAAGGTTTCTTCATAGATACGCTCGCGCGGGCCGACGGCGATGATCTCGATCTGTTGCGCGCCGCGCATCCGGTAAATAATTCGGAAGCGGCTGACCCTGAAACTCCATAATCCGCTAAGCTCTTCTTTCAATGCCTTGCCGGAAGAGGGGTCGGACAGTATGGCCTGTAAGGAAGCCCTGAGTTTTTTCTTTAAATGCGGATGCAGACTACGGATCAATCCTGCCACCTCGTCAGGAAGCTTGAGGCGGTAAGAGCGCTGATTCATCCGTGAACCGGTAGGATAGGCAAACGGCTAGACAGTTACTTGAATAGCTGCTCCAGGGTATAGAGCTTCGCCTTTTTCCCCTTTAGCGCAGCCAGCCCGGCCTTGATTTCGCGCCGCAAGGCTTCGTCACCGCGCACGGCAACCGTTTCTTTCCAGCTGTCGAACTCTTCCGGGCTCACCAGCACCGCGGCAGGCCGGCCGTTCTTGGTGATGACCACCTCTTCGTCGCTGCCCCCTATTTTTTCCACCAGCGCGCTCAGTTTCATCTTGACCTCGGACAGCGGCAGGGTAATCATGGATGGGCTCCTTTCAGGTTAACCATAATTCAGTCTATATTAGCGCAACGCAGCACGACGGTCAACCAGACCCTGGTATTGTTGGCGTAGTCCGCGTCACATCCATATTCTGCGCGCGATGGCGCAAGGCGTGATCCATCAGCACCAGCGCCAGCATGGCCTCGGCGATGGGCGTGGCGCGTATGCCGACGCAGGGATCGTGGCGGCCGTGGGTGACCATCTCCATCGGTTCACCTTGCAGGTTGATACTCTGCGCGGGTAGACGCAGACTGGAGGTGGGTTTGAGTGCAATGCTTACTAAAACATCCTGCCCCGATGAAATGCCGCCCAGGATGCCGCCCGCGTTGTTACTTAAGAATCCCTTAGGCGTGATCTCATCGCGGTGCTCGGTGCCTTTTTGTTCAATGCTGGCAAAACCCGCGCCGATCTCGACGCCTTTTACGGCATTGATGCCCATCATGGCGTGCGCAATGTCGGCATCGAGCTTGTCGAATACCGGTTCGCCCAAGCCTACCGGCATGTGGCTCGCCACCACGTTGATACGTGCGCCTATGGAGTCGCCTTCTTTGCGCAGGCGATCCATGAATTCCTCCATCGCGGCGACTTTGCTTTTATCAGGACAAAAGAATGGATTATTTCCGACTTCATTCCAGTCGAAGCTTTCGATTTTGATCGGCCCCAATTGCGCGAGATAGCCGCGTATCACCACGCCGTAACGCTCATGCAGATATTTTTTGGCGATCGCGCCCGCGGCGACGCGCATCGCGGTCTCCCGCGCGGAAGAGCGCCCGCCACCTCGATAATCGCGAAAGCCGTATTTTTGCGTGTAGGTGTAATCCGCATGGCCGGGGCGGAAGGTCTGGCCGATGTTGGAGTAATCCTTGGGGCGCTGGTCGGTGTTGTGTATCAGCAAACCAATCGGCGTGCCGGTGGTCTTGCCTTCGAATACGCCCGACATGATTTGCACCTGATCCTCCTCGCGCCGTTGACTCACATGGCGTGACTGACCCGGCTTGCGCCTGTCCAGGTCGGGCTGAATATCGGCTTCGGATAATTCCATACCGGGAGGACAGCCATCCACAATGCAGCCGAGCGCGGGCCCGTGGCTTTCACCAAAAGTAGTGACTACGAATGATTTTCCAAAGCTATTACCGGACATATCCTTTATATCCTTTATATCCTTATTATTTC
This sequence comes from Gammaproteobacteria bacterium, assembly GCA_023487615.1. Next base: position 6,635 of record JAMDBH010000140.1, on the reverse strand, counting down.
GTAAGGCGGACGGTTGATGCTGGCGCCGACGTTGATGAGATGCTCGTAATCACGCAAGTGCTCTAATGTAAATTCAGTGATGGCCGCCACACCGTCGCGCGCATAAGGAAACAGAAGGTGGGCGGTCGCTCCCGGCGTCCTGCCTCCCGCGACATTAGTACATCCCTGTACGTCAGGGTCGCTCATTGCCAAAACGATTCCGGCGTATTCCAGAAATTCGTCTTTAGTCCAGACTGGATAATCCGGGGCTTCGCTGAACCGCCCGGTGCGCTGCATGAACTTGAACCAGCGTTTGTGCTGCGGACCACTCGATTTGATACCCAGTTCCTTCAATACGCCGAGCGCCATGAGGCCGTGAAACACGATATCGTCCACGTCAAAGCTGTTTTTGACGAGCTCGATCCGAGGGCTGTCTATCATCGGGGTAGCCAGACGCATCACAAGGCCAAGCCCCGCGCCAGACGCGATTGCCAACCGGCGATGCCCATGCTGCGGCACATCAGTGCCTGTTTGAGCGGCGGAAACAGCCCGGCCAGCACCATGCCCGCGCTGCGCGCCATCGAAAGCGGTGCAAAGCTCTTTGAGAAAAGGCGAACGGGTATATCGGTGAGCGCGGTGACGGCGAGATGGTCTGCGCGCCGCGAGCGCGCGTAATCCCGCAGGACTTGATAGTCACCCGGATCTCGGCCAGCACGCCTTGCACTCATCAGTATCTCCGCAAACGCCGCCACATCGCGCAACCCCAGGTTGAAACTCTGCGCCGCAATCGGGTGATGAGTGCAGGCGGCGTTGCCTAACAAGGCGACGCGCGGCCGCACCAGTTCCTGCGCCCGTGAGAGGAGGAGCGGATAGGCATGCCGTTCCCCCGCCTTTTGCAAACGTCCCAGGCGTTCCCCGAAGTGCGTTTGCAGCAGATCGAGAAAGGCCTCATCGTCGAGGGCCATCACCGCGTCGAGGTGTTCATTATTCAGCGACCACACCACGGCGCAGCGTTCTTCACTCATGGGCAGCAACGCGAGGGGGCCGCGCGGGGTAAATCGTTCGTAGGCCGTATTGGCGTGGTGCCGCTGCGGAGTGATGTTGGTGATAACCGCAGTCTGCCGGTAATCGCGTTCGCTGCTGGAAATGCCGAGCAATTCACGCGCGGCGGAGTTGCGCCCATCCGCCACCACCAGCAGCCGCGCGGTCAGATGCACTACCTCGCCATATTCACGTTCGGCCGTTATCGTTGCCTGTCCCGCTTCGATATTTATTCCGCTCACGCGCGCCGGGCAGATGACTTGAATGGTGCTTGCCGAATTCAGAGTCTCGGAAAACAGCTCACCCATGCGCCGGTTCTCGATAACGTAACCAAGCGCCTCCACGCCTTGCTCGACGCTGTCCATGCGTAGAAAGCCGGGCCTGCCCTGTTCGGAGACGTGTATCTGCTTGATCGGGGTGACGTGCTCCACGATACGCCCCCACAGATCCATACTCGCGAAGATGCGGCGCGAGCCATAAGACAAGGCGATAGTGCGATCGTCATAACTGGGTTGGCGGCTGGAGCGAAACGGGACGGCCTCGATGACGCCAATACGGAGTGGCTGACCGCGTAGCGCACAGGCCAGGCTCGCGCCCACCATTCCGGCGCCGACAATCAGGATATCGTAGTCGGTGTCCACGTTTTGCTACTATACCCGGCCTTTAGCCATCCAGCTTTCGATCTCCGCGACGGTCTTGGGAGCACCGGCACTAAGCACTTCATGGCCGCTGCGAGTGACCCGCACATCGTCTTCGATGCGGATACCGATGTTCCACCACTTTTTCGCAACGCCCTTGCTCCCCGCCGGGATGTACAGGCCGGGCTCTACGGTCAACACCATGCCGGGTTCCAGCACACGCCACTCGTCTCCGATCTTGTAGTCGCCGACATCATGCACGTCCATTCCCAGCCAATGACCGGTGCGGTGCATGTAAAAACGCCGGTAGGCTTCATCTTTTATAAGCGTAGTCAATCGGCCCTTGAGCAGGCCCAGCTTAGTCAGGCCTTGCGTCAACACACGCACCGCCGCCGCGTGCGGATCGTTCCAGTGATTACCTGGCCGTACCTTGTCCAGCGCCGCGAGTTGCGCGGCAAGCACCACCTCATACAGCGCGCGTTGCGCAGGGGTGAACCGGCCATTGACTGGATAGGTGCGGGTGATGTCCCCGGCGTAACAATCAAACTCGGCGCCGGCGTCCACTAATAACAGCTCACCCTCGTTAAGCGGTTCATTGTTATCAGTGTAGTGCAGGATGCACGCATTGGCGCCGCCGCCCACAATGGGATTGTAGGCCGGGGCAGCGCTGCCGGAGCGGGTGAACTCATAACGCAATTCGGCCTCGACCTGATATTCCATCATTCCCGGCCGGCAGGCATGCATGGCGCGCCGGTGACCGGCGGCGGAGATTTGCGCCGCGCGGCGCATGGCCTCGATCTCGGCGCGGCTCTTGAACAACCGCATCTCATGTAGCACATAATCGAGCGCCACAAATTCATGGGGCGCGTGAGTGCCCGCGCGCGACTTGTTGCGGATCTGATTTACCCACTCCATGACACGTTGATCGAAGTCGGGATAGAGGCCCATGGTGTAGTACACCCGCTCGCATTTTTCCAGCAGGCCCGGGAGGATTTCATTGATATCGCTGATGGGGAAGGCGTCATCGGCGCCATGCTGCGCGGTAGCACCTTCTGTCCCCGCACGCCGGCCGTGCCAAGTCTCCTGTTGCAGATCGCGCTCTCGGCAAAACAGGATGTACTCACCCCGCTTGCGACTGGGGATGAGCACCGCCACCGCTTCGGGCTCCGGGAACCCGGTCAGATAGTAGAAATCACTGTCCGCGCGGTACGGATACTCCGCATCACGGTTACGCAGGCGCACCGGCGCAGTGGGCAAGATGGCTATCGCGCCGGTGCCCATCATCTGCATCAAGCGTTTACGGCGGTTGGTGAATTCTGCTTTCTGCATCGCTCTATTATGCCAAAAAGCGCGACGCTGCGCCGCTTAGACTATAGTACCGTAGACAGCCGACTCCGTAACCACACCATCAAGAGGCACATCCCACGGCGCGGATTCGATATTATCCACCCGCTGGAAATCATAACCCACGCCAATTAACCGCGGCCGACGCCAATGACGGCGGCGGTTAAGAAAGGCGAGCGTCCGGTCATAGTGCCCTGCGCCCCAGCCAAGACGATTCCCCGCCGCATCGAACGCAACCAGCGGAACGATGATGAGGTTAAGCGCCGCCGCAGCGATACGCTTATTACCCGGCGCACGGGGCTCGGCTATACCCAAGTGATTCAGGCGCAGCACCGCATCGGGTTCGTGACGGGCGAAGCGCAGAGTTCGGGGATAGCGGCTGGATACAAGGGGTAAGTAACACTGCTTGCGCAGCTCCCAGATGCGCTGCATAAAGGGGTGAAGATCCAGCTCGCCCTGATACGGCCAGTAACACGCGATACGGCGGCCGGTGCGAAATACCCGTAACCTCGTCAGCCGCCGGGCAACGGCGAGAGCGGCTGCGGCGCGGTCCCGGCCCGGGACCGCACGGCGCCGGGCGCGCATCTGGGCGCGTAAGCGGTGGCGATCATTCATAGGGCGCCTCTAAAAATGCGTCTTTCCACTATTTTTAGAGGCGCCCCATATAAGGTAGGGGGCGCCCTCCGCATGTGCCGTCGTAGATTTTCGTCCTTGAACCAACGGTTCAGGTGGGACCCTATGCGATGTATCAGGCTTTCCGTCGCGCGGACATGCACAACAACATCGTTAATGTAGGGCCCCGGGGCATTGAATTAGGCTCAAGAAAATACCCAATCTACTAACAAACACTGCAGGGGACGCCCAAACTGTCAACGGCCGGGGGCAACGCACCCAACAACCGTTCAAAACTCCATCTGCTTACTCTTATGCAGCGCAACCTCAATCTTATCCTGCAAGGCGCGGATCTTATTCCCGAAGACCTGAGAATAATCCTCTTTGCGCCCACGCTGCTGAAGCAATTCATGCGCCATGTTCAAGGCCGCCATCACCGCGATGCGCTCCGTACCTATTACTTTACCACTGTCGCGGATCTCTTTCATCTTACTATGCAAGTAGTGGGCCGAATCGAGCAACGCCTCTTTCTCGTTCTCGGCACACACCACATGGTATTCCTTTTCCAGAATATACACCGTGACCAGCGCGGCGTCGCGGCTCATGCTCGCTGCTCCAGCAGCTTGAGCCGTTGGATCATGGTCTCGACGCGCGTCTGGCTCAGCGTCGTCTTCTCCAGTAGCTTGGCCCGCTCGGCCATCAGCGCACGCTGCTGTTTACGCAGCGATGCATTCTCCTCACTGAGCCGCGCACAGGCGCAAAGCATCTCGTCTATGCGCGTCTCCAGTTTTTTGAGTTCCGATTCTGCCATGCTGATCTTTGCGTTGCTTTTCATGTCTGACATCTGCAATGTCATTCGATAATGCCAATATAGAACGGCATTCATGCAGCGTCAACCGGAGAGTGCATCCCTCACTGCTGTAACCTTCAGCCCGCTACCGCCCACCTGTAAACTGAGCCGCCCCTCTACGATGCCCAGCAAATCATCGCCGACCAGCGCGCGACGCCAGCCGTGCAACGGCGTAACGTCCCGCCGCCCCAACACAATGTGTTCGAGATCCTTGCGTGTCGCAAGGCTTGTCGAGCTTACCCTGCTCTCCTCGCCGCGCAGACGCACTACCGCCATCAGCACATCGGCCAGGGCCGCTTGACTGCTGTCCAGCCGCGGCGGTACCTGGGGTTCCGGCCATTGCTCTTTGGGTAACTGCGCCGCTCGCGCAATCAACTCCAAAAGGTCGGCCCCATGGCGCTTAGCGGCGCCCGCCTCCAGTCCACGTATCTTGGCGAGCCCCGCGTCATCCTTCGGCATCTGACGCGCCAATTCAAACAGGATCTCATCGGCAAGCAACCACTTACGCGGTTTATTGGCCGCCTTGGCGCGTTCCTCACGCCAGGCGGTCAAGGCCTGCAAGACTGCCAACTGGACGCCTTTCAGGAGATGCGCATGATGAATTTTACGCCAGGCCGATTGCGGGGAACCGGCGTAACGGCGGCTGTCGGTGAGTTCGGCAAAGTCCTCGCTCAGCCAGTCCAGCCTCCCCATGCGGGACAGTTCATCGTGCTGGGCATGATAGATGTGACCCAAATAGCGCACGTCATCGGCGGCGTAGTGCACCTGCTCAGGGTCGAGTGGCCGCTGGCACCAATCGGTGCGGGTGTGCGCCTTGTCGAGTTGCACGCCGCACATCGCACGCACCAGCGCCCCGTATCCGACCTGATCGCCGTGACCCAACAGGGTCGCGGCGATCTGAGTATCGAACACGGGCCGCGGCAATTCGCCGCGCAGATCGTAGAAGATCTCCAAATCCTGCCGCGCCGAGTGCATGACCTTGACGACCGCGGGATCATAAATCAGTTCCAGCAACGGGCTGAGATCGGAAAGCGCAAGCGGGTCTACGCAGGCGATTATATCTTCGCTCGCCACCTGCAACAGACACAGTTGCGCATAATAGGTCTTCTCGCGCATAAACTCCGTGTCGATTGCAAGCCAGCGGCTATCCTGCAAGGCCTGACACAACGTAATCAGTTGTTGCGGTGTGTTAACGTAAAATTCTTGCATGAAATTATTGCGTGATGAGAAGAGGTTCCGGGGCGTGCAATTGCGCTGCCATGGTATAGAATAAGCCGTTATGCCCCGATAGTCACGGACGCATTGGCCCGAACGGCGTTTCTAACAGGATTTCACTTGCTGAACATATTTAAGCTGTATGTGGACATCTGTTTGCTGCGCGCGGGCCCGCAAGACCTTCCCGCTACTCAATCCGTGCTCACCCTGTCGTTGCTCGCATACACAGCGACAAGCATCGCGCTCACTGTCACAACACAGTCCTTCGGGAGCGCCGTAGTATACGGACTCGCGGATACCTTGACCCTCGCGGCGCTTACTTATACCCTGCTGATGGTGCGCCGTCTTCCCCAGCGTCTGACGCAAACCCTCTCCGCCCTCGCGGGAACGGGGGTGGTGATCGGACTGTTCGCCCTGCCGCTCGTGCTCGTCCAAAACGCCCCGCCGTTGCTGCTGTTGCTGATCACGGTTTGGAGCTTGACGGTGATAGGCCACATCTTGCGGCACGCGCTGAACGTGTCTCTGCCGATGGGCATCCTCGCCGGCATGGGCTATCTGCTGGCCTCGCTCGCGCTGGCGTCGCTGTTGGCCCCTTCCGGCCTGTAGCTATGCGCCTGCACATCCTGGGCATCTGCGGCACCTTCATGGGCGGCATCGCGCGGCTGGCCCAGGAGCTGGGCCATGAGGTCAGCGGATCGGACACCGGCATCTATCCTCCCATGAGCACGCAGCTTGCGGACATGGGCATCTCCCTCATGCAGGGCTACCAGCCCTCCCACCTCCAGCCGCACCCGGATTGCGTGGTAATTGGCAATGCCTTATCGCGCGGCAATCCGGCGGTCGAATACGTGCTCGACCAGGGCATACCCTACACCTCGGGCCCACAATGGCTGGCGGAACACGTGCTCAGCGACCGTTGGGTGCTGGCCGTCGCGGGCACCCATGGCAAAACCACC
>JAMDBH010000091.1 GCA_023487615.1 Gammaproteobacteria bacterium | reverse complement strand
ACAAAGCTTTTATGGCACCGGGACTACGCTCAATACCAATTTGCATGCCGGGCTGTAGCGATTGCGTGGATAGGGCAGACGACGCACCTGGCGAATGCACGGTTACATCTTTCGATAACGTGTACTCAACTCCATCAACTTTAATGCTCCCGCCTTCAGGAGAGATCTTGGTTATCGTGCCGGCCTTTTCATAAGCCAGCCGCGCAGCTTCAGCCGACATCATATTGGCCGACAGGCCCAGCGCCAGGACCAGCCACAAAACTTTTCTTAAGCTATTAGACATAATGCCTCCAATTGTGTCTCCGTAGTGATTCTTACTGAATCTGCGTCCATGAAACCCTATCCTGGGGTGACGTATTGCGTGTGCCGGGAGTGGGGAGCTTACTAGGATCAGATAGGCCAGGCAATCCCTTACCACGAATATCAGGATGAGCTGGATCGCGGAACTCGATAATGGAAGGCGCCGCTGCATAATTTTGCCCCAGGGAGATACTCACCGGGCTATTAGCACCAATCTTATCCGTAGCATCCAACTTTCCATCGTTGTCGAGATCGATCTCTGCATCAGTGAATGCCCCGCCAGTGGCATAGTCCGTAATGGTAAGCCAGCTTTGACCGCCTCCGGTGCAGCTACTGGATGAAGGAACAAAAGAGGTGAAGATCGCCCGCTTGTTAACCAAGCGTGAATCGGTGACAGTGCGCTCACCCGAATCAAGATCTATATACCATCCCCGTTGGGTGCTCCAGTCAACGGGATTTTGCGTGTTCGTACGGACCTTATTGTTTCCGGTGACCGCGATGGTAAAAGCCGTTGTACTTCCCGTAAGCACTTGCGCCACTAAGTTGGAACGTGTCGGCAACCGTGCCGACAAATTGTCCCAGATGCCATAAAAGCTTTGTTGAGAGGTATCGGTGATATCAGGCGTGCCCACGAATCGGCCCGTTCCGAACAGCACCAGATAGCCTGGTTTCTGTGGCGCATTGGGGTGCAGGGATACCGTGGGTACGGTAGTGATGGGCTGCGCGCTACCCGAACCGTCTTTTGCTTTGAATACCAGTGACGCAGACCAACTTGCAGGGCTGGCGGAAGATAAATCAACCTTCCAGAGATTGCCTTGCAGATCTCCCACATAAGTGAGGGTAACCAGCCCTGAGCCATTGGGAGAGACCACGGCGGGACTGGACAACCCATTGGCCTTGGTGCCATCGCACGCCGAGGGAGCTGCGCTGCACAGGTCTAATTTCTGTATCAGGCTACCATCCTCGGCTTTCACAACGTAAAGATAGGGTTTGCCATCCGAATTGTTATAACCCGAACCAAAAATGACCGCAAACTGACTGCCTGTGCTGGTCGCTAGTTTAGCGATGGTCGGATGGCTATAGGTTTTGCCCAGGTCGGTGTCCGTGTATTCCCATAGCACTTTTGATGCGGCGCTGGTTTCGTCAGTGGGTGGCGTGGTGACATCCAGGCCATAAATGCTGTTACCGCCATTATTGAGTCCACCGGTTAAGAGTGTGTGCCATGATCCATCAGCGAATTGCACATCACCCGCGACGGGCGGTCCATCCACGTAGAACTTGTGGGCTGAATTGTAGCCTGGCAGCGACAAGCTGCTGAGGTTGCTGAACACAGCACTGGGAATGAACGCGAAGACTTCTTGACCATCAGTCGCATTGAAGGCGTGCAGCATGCCGTCATTGGCGCCCACATAGAGCATAGGGGTGCGCGTTTTCGCAGTGGCCTGGAAGGCTTGATATGAGACATCCGTATAGGGGCCTGAGGCTTCCGCCACATAGAGAGGGCTGCCGTCGGCGATGTCGCCCAATTTATGGGAACGGTCGCGGAGCGTACCGCCGTTATGTTTCTCCTTGGCTGTATTTCCACGCAAATAGTTCAAGACATCCACGCTGCCCAGCGCGGTAGACTGGCTCGCATCCAGTTCGGATGCGCCCGGGCTTGCGGGGATTGCGGGCCATCTGAAGGGGATACCCTTTTTATTAGACGGCTTGTAGGTAATAATATTCCGTTGGGTGTCCCAGTTTTTTGCATCCAGCAGCGCCTGCGCACTCCAGACCGGGGTAGACGGATCGATCGTGCCGTCTGCAGCAATGGCGAATGCCTTCACATTACCCGTCCAGTCATTGTAAGGCGTATCTTGCGAAATGAACGAGGCTTGGTACACCTTGGAGGCGGTGGTGAGATTAACTGCATTCACCGCGGCAGTGGTGGTGGATACGTTTGCAGCCAGGATCGCTTCGAGGATGACTTTCAGTTGAGCAGCGACGGCGGCGGGTGTCGTAGCCGGAAAATAATCGTCCGTGCCACCGGCGACAGCCATCGCCCTCAAAGTAGCGGCGGCGGCGGGATTGACGGTAGGATCTACACCTGCGCCAAAGCCCACCACATACGTCAAAATCTTTTGAGATTTGAGATTCGCGAGCCACGTAAGCGTATCGTTGACCGCTGTGCTATTAGTAGCCGTCAACGTCCCGGTACCGTCAATCGTCGCTGTAACCCCATACCCGACTGCCGCCGCGCTGCCTAAGGGAGGCCATGCCTTACCGGCAAGATCCCAGGTAGGCAACCCATCTGTGATCAGCACTGCATATTTGTTCGGCGTGCAGCCGGTGTTAGAGGGTGGCGGTGTATTTATGTAATAGTCGTGGGCATTCTTGAGTAGACCGGCAATGGCTGCGTTAACCGCGTCAGACTTGATTTCCGTTGATGCGTTACTGTTGGTTTCAGGAGCCAGCAGATTGGTAAAGGTCGTTTGCCGGCTAGCAGTCGTGACGGCAATGGGCACCAACAGCTTGCTTGCGTTGTTCGGAACGGCGTAGTAGCCAAAGCCGCGTTTCGCATACAACACTTCCTTTGAATAGGGAACATAACCCGCATTAGTCGGGCCTGTGGCGAATCCCCCAATGGAGGGTGTAGTATTAGCATAGCTTATCAGGATGCTGCCGCTATTATAATTTGCCAAGGAAAAATTGGGCGGATAAGGCGTCGCCGGCGTGGGCCCATTGTAAGAAACAAAAACGCTTTTTAGTCCGTTCGCGTATAAGACGTCATTCACCTTAGGATCATCAGCGCTGCCCGGGGTGCTGCTGCTGCCGTCACTCGGGCCCTGCGCGACGAAATAAAGTTGCGTTTTTACGCCGCTGCCATAACGGCCCGCCAGGGCAGTGCAGTCCGCACTGGTTACCCCGTAACACGGGTTGGGGTAGGTATTGCCACCCGCGGTATTCGTGAAGGTGAAGCCTCCCGCCTGACTCATGTAATACGCCCAGGTTGTATACAACCCCCTGGAACCCGTCCCTAAGGTCATCAGACCGAAATCGGTGTTGCCGTCATAACTCTTCAGAGTTTCCTTAATGGCGGCTTTGGCCACATTCAGGCGGCTTGCGGAGTTGTCCTTGCCGCTCACAGTATAATTGTTACTGCCGTCAACGGGTGGGGTGAAGCCAGCAGGGACTGTATAGGTTCCTGCGGCGCCTGTCATGATCGCTCCCGACAAGGTCCCGTCCATGGACTGGGAGTTGCCGAGCAGCAGCAATACTTGAGGGTGTGTGGGTGCAACCACTATCAAGGGTGTATCCGAAAGTGCAGTGGGGGGTGGAGCGGCGTATGACGCTACTGCACCGACCAGCAGTGTAAGGCCTGCAAATGCCAGTACGTGCAGCCCCGGCCGTTTGCAATGCGTAATACGTTCTTTGCTATTCATGGTCTGTACCTCGTTAAGGCCTAAATACGCTTTGCAACATCACCGCGCCGGTACCGTCGGCGCCGCTTCCGTATGAAGTAATGCGGAAATATTGGGGAGTATTGTTAGGGCCGTAGACAGTTGTTTGAGAGATGTTGGTGCCCTGCGGGGATTGCTTCGGTAATATCTCGATGATGTACATGGGTTGAAAAGCGCTGGATATTCCCGCCAAGTCCGTAGCGCTTTTACGTACATTGGTGCCGGTAGTCCAACTGGTGGATAACCACGCCGGGGTGCCGGCCGTAGAGGGTAAGCACAAGCCACTGCCGCACGTAGCCGTATAAGCCGTAGGATCTTGCACCGCAGCAAGCCTGGTTTCTTCCTCACCCGTGCGAAGGGCGGATTCAGACGCTTGAAAGGCCAGGTTGTACTGGCGGGCATTGATGGCCATCTTTTCTTGTAGCCGGCTCGTCATCATCGCCGTAACCCCAAGAAGGGTCATCACCAGCAGCATCAACAGGCTGACCACCAAGGCAGAACCCTGCTGCGGATATAACACTAAGCCTTTATTCGAATGCGCTTCCATAAGTTCACCCTTGCGAAGAGTCATTGCACTCTATTGCGGAAAGCGATGGTAGCGCTAAAGGGGCGATACAAACGACGATCCGTTGCTGTAACCGTTGCACCATTAAACGAATATTGTTGTGGCTGTGTGGTCAAGCCGTCATCGTTGCTGACCAACAGCAGATTGACCTGTGCGCTGACTACATCCGGCCAACGACCCGCTGCAGTCACCCCTGCGGCGTTCAGATATTGATGGGCGGCATGATCCTTCCCTGGGCTATTATCTACTCCATAGTTGATCTGCATATTCTGGACGTTGTCGATCAGCTGATTGGTGCCCGCAGTGGACTGCTGGAAACGGTAAAGTGCGCGGTTCCCCGCAGCATCGGTTCCGATGTAATACATGAATACATCATATTTCATGACCAGCGCACGCGGTTCGTAGGGCCTGCTTAGCGCAGCAGAGGTATTTCCAGTCGCTGCATGAGCTATTGCTGTTGCGGTTACGCCGGTGGCCTGGAATAGCTCGGCGCTCTGGCAATCACTTATAAGCAGAAGATCGCCGGTCTGGAAATTGTATGGATTAGAAGCAATTCCAATCGCTGCGTTAGCAGCAGGCATAGCAGCACTGAGTTGAACACTACTGCTCACAGGGGCGGTCACCACCAGCACTGAGGTGCCCGTCACCAGGTTGGCGGGCTTGGCTGGAAACGTAATCGGCCAGGCGCCTGAGTCATAGCCCTGAATCACCGCTGTGGAATTGAACATCTGTGCGGGCGCCCCGGTGGCAAGGACATTGGTAGTGATTTGAGGAATAGTGATGCAACCGATATACCCTGCCATGCGCAAATCCCTGGTCATGAATTGCAGCGCAAAGCGGCCGTTTTCCTGTATGCGCGACTGATTTTCCTGCATGCGATAGGTTTGTTTACTGCTCAGATAAATCTGTAAAACGCCATCCAGTACGATGAGGCCCACAACTATCGCCACCATTATCTCCACCAGGCCCAGGCCGGATTGCCGGTGATTTCCGTGACGGCTCCGCGCATTCATGGCACGAAGCTCGTGCTAAAACAGGTAAGGTCCGCAGACCCGCCACCGCACGCGGTACCGGTAGCACCCGTGCGATCTTCATCCCACATCACGGTAATGATGCGGATATTGCCGGCTTGGATAGTCACCTTGCCTTGACCAGCGGGTAGTAAATTTGCGTTGGCCGTGTTCCAACGATTGGCATCGTATTGGGCTATTTGTGAAGCAGTAGCACATCCAGTACTGATACATCCAGGATCAGATCCTGTCCCCGATATGCTGTCATAGTTACCGGCCACAACACCCGCCCGGTTGGCGCGCATCCGGTCGGCCATATCGTAGGCCTGCGCCATGGCCTGGCTGAGGTAGTAGGCGCTTTGATTGCTGTTCATGCCTTTGGCCGACAGGCCGGCGAGCCCCAGCAGGCCGACGGAGAGTACCAGCAGCGCCACCAGTACCTCCAGCAGCGAGAATCCCTGCATTGCGGCTCGGCATGACATAATTCGAGAGCGGGTGTGGAATGTATTCATAGGCTTTGATTATCAGCAAGTCACAGCGGCTACACTAACGCGCCCTGACAGGTTGATAGTGATGTCGCGCCCTTGCACACCCGTAGTGGCGCAACCCGGCGGACGCAGTTTCATCACGACAGCGCCACCTCCCGCCAGGAAAGCATTCGGCTGGAACTGTACTGTAGCAGGCGCTGCCAGGGTGCTGCCGCCCGAGAGGGCCTCGTGTACGCTTAGTACCGTCCCCGTGGTGCCAACCCTGACTAACCAACCACTATCCCAACTGCCTACGCATGTAGCACCATCACTACTACTGCATACCGTCGTCGCGCTGTTTCGGTGAATGGCTTCACTGCGCGCGATATTCAGCGCGGTCACTAAATCATTCGTTTGAGCGGTAATACGGTTGTTCTGAATAAATGCCATGAAGCTCGGCACGGCGACCGTCGCCAAAATCGCAACCACGGCAAGGGTGATCATCAACTCAACCAAGGTAAAGCCATGATTTTTTTTCATGAGCCGATATATAGCCTGTCGGGCGAGCGGGAAAGGTATGTCGCGCCCGACGTGCACCTGTGACCCTTCCTTAGGATCTTTCAGGACCGTTATCGGTAAGCCATTGATCTGAACAGGCATGTTGCTCACTCCTCACTTCTACTAGACTGCTTAGCGTCCACTCTATCCAAAACTTTAGCTCTACCCTACCTCCGGACGACGAACGGCAGCCTTTTCCCGATAGACGGTAGGGAACGAACGGTTGGCTGCGGCCGAGATTGCGGAAATTGGCGGAGAGCCGCCGGAAAACGAGGGTGACAGAACTAGCAGGTTGCCGAAAAATACCTTACTCAGCAACTCCTAAGGGCGATAAATCCCCAGTTCAAAACTAAATACGGTGCCGTGATTGATGACACTCCGTACAGCGATAGTACTTCCATGTAAATCGAGGATGCGTTTGGCGATGGCCAGACCCAGTCCCGCGCCGCCGTTGTGTTCCTGACGGGTCTTTTCCACCCGGTAGAAACGCTCAAAAATGTGCGGCAGGTCTTCCGGGGGAATGCCGCAACCGGTGTCGGCGATGGCAAACTTGACCGTATTGACGCCCGGCGTGAGGGAAAGGGCGATGCGGCCGCCTGCGGGGGTATAGCACAGCGCGTTTTCGATGAGGTTGGCCAGCACCCCCTCAATGAGGCCGATGTCGGCGTGCACGAACGGCAGTTGCGGCGGGTGTTCTACCCGCAACGTCACGCCCTTCTGCTGCGCGGCCAGTTGAAACCGCTGCGCCACATCCTGCACCAGTTCGGCGAGCGCGAACGGCTCCACATTGAGCGCGGTGACTTGAGCGTCGAGCTTGGCAAGCTCGAATAATTCGCCCACCAATTTACCGAGGCGCTCGCTTTGCCGCGTGGCAGTCTCCAAATAGTTGCGTTGTTCCTGTGCGCTCAGTTGGCCCTCTTTCAACAACAGCGTTTCCAAGTAACCTTGCAATGAGGTGAGCGGGGTGCGCAGATCATGTGACACGTTAGCGACCAGCTCGCGACGCAGGGCGTCGGTCTGCTGGAGGCCGTGCACCTGTTGCCGGATGCGCTCGGCCATCTCCTTGAAGGTGACGCTCAGGCGATCAATTTCATCACGGATCGGCGCGGTCTCCGCAGCGGTGAGCGGATAGTCCACCTGCTCGGAAAAGTCGCTGCGTTTGAAGGCTTTCATCGCCTCGCTGAGGGTGGTGAGCCTGCGGGTCAACCAGCGAAACAACACCACACCCGCGAGCAATGCAATCAACAGGCTCACCGCCGTCACCCACAGACTCTGGCGCAGAATATAGCTGCCCTCCAGCATCGCGGCGGCGGACTCGTATTGCTCTCCGCCCAACACCACGTAGAGATAACCCGCCATTGCGGGGTTTTCGATAGGCTGGTGACTCGGCAAAATTTTATTACTGCCGGCCCTGACCGGTATCACGGCCGCGGAGAATACCTTACGGCGCACGGCGTCACGCGGATCATCGCCGAGGATGGGCGGGCGTTGGCTACGCTGCAAGAATTTCTTTATCGGTTCCAGGCTGACAGACTTGCGCTTCAGATTTTCCGGCGGCGTGGAGCAGGCTAATATTTTTCCTTGCGGGTCGAGCAGATAGATCTCGATATTGGGATTGATGACCATCAGCATCTTGAAGAGATCCTCCAGGACCTGCCGGTTGACCTGCTGGCCTTCCATGAGGATCTTCTCGGCGACGATGTGCTCGGCGAGCGTCCAATTGAGTTCTTGATTGACCTCTTGAAGATGGAGCCGCGAGCTCTCCAGATTCAACCAGGTATACAAAACACCGAGCAGCAACAGCAGACCCAGCAATACCGCGGCAAGCTTTGCAGAGAGGGTCCTGAACATCAGGAAGGCTCGCCGCCGTCCTGTTCGGTTATGGAGGCGCGCGGCGTTTTAAGTTCATGGGTATCGGAGAATTTATAACCCACTCCCCACACAGTGTGAATATAGTGCGGCTGAGAAGGATCGGCCTCGATCTTGGCGCGCAGCCGGTTGATGTGGGAATTGACGGTATGCTCATACCCGTCGTGCCCGTAGTGCCAGACCAGATCCAGCAGTTGCGAACGGGTATACACCTTGCCCGGATGCTGGGCGAATTGCAGCAGCAGGGCGAACTCCTTGGCGGTAAGTTCAACGGGCTGCCCCTGTACCATCACCTTGCGCTTGTCTACGTCAATAAAAAGTTCGCCGGCCGAGATGGTCTTGGATGCTTCCGTCGCAGTCTGCCCGCTCATGGCGTCGAGCCGCCGGAACAGCGCCTTAACCCGCGCCAGCAACTCGCGGATACTGAATGGTTTGGTAAGGTAATCGTCCGCGCCGATCTCCAGGCCGAGCACCCTGTCCAACTCGGTGGACTTGGCGGTCAGCATCAGGATCGGTGTATACGGCGGCTTGGCGCGCAGCCGCCGGCACACCTCCAGCCCGTCCAGACCGGGGATCATGAGATCCAGAATGATTAAATCGTACGGCCGTGCGCGTGCCTGTTGGAGACCCGCCAGCCCGTCATGCAGGATCTCGACCTCGCAACCCTGATCGCGCAAATGGAGGTGCAGGAGATGTGCGATATCCCGGTCGTCTTCAATAACAAGTACTCTGTGCACCGTGTCTATCCTTTGACTATTTAGCTATACGATAGCCTTGGATTATCACAAAAGCATCACTCGCTTGGGATTCGGACATAAAAAACCCCGGACGGGCCGGGGTTTTCAGGGGGTCAATGCTGCCCGCTATTCGTCGCTATTAAAAGCCCCCAGCAGGTGCAGCAGGCTGGCGAACAGGTTATAGATAGTCACATACAAGGTGACGGTGGCCAGGATATAATTGGTCTCGCCGCCGTTGATGATCTGACTGGTTTCGTAGAGGATGAGACCGCACATCAGCAACACGAACATCGCCGAGACGCCGAGCGCCAGCCCCGGCAGGCTGAAGAAGATAGCGCCGAGCCCGGCCAGAAAGGCGACCAGTATACCGGCCATCAAAAACCCGCCCATAAAGCTGAAATCCTTGCGGGTGGTGAGCGCATAGGCTGACAATCCCACAAAGATCGCGCCGGTCCCGCCCAGCGCCATCATCACCACCTGGCCGCCATTGGGCATATTCAGATAGTGGCTGATGATCGGCCCCAGGGTCAGCCCCATAAAACCGGTCAAGGCGAACACCGCGGCCAGCCCCCAGACGCTGTTTTGCAGTTTGTGGGTCAAATATAGCAAGCCAAAATAACCCACCAAGGTGATCAACAACCCAGGATGGGGCAGATTAAACGTCATGGAAATGCCGGCCGTGAACGCGCTGAACAGCAGCGTCATGGCAAGCAGCATGTAGGTGTTACGGATCAGCTTGTTAGTGATGGGTAACGCAGTGCTCGTGCGAGCGATTATCGGTTGGGAAAAATTCATGCTAAGCTCCTGAATTGTTACGTGTGTGTAAGACTTTTGGAACACGGTTAAGTTCATAGCATAACCGAACCGGCGCGAATAGCAAGAGCAGGTATTTTCGGTTATTCTGCGCCCTTCCGAGGGATAGATGACACCACGTTCTAGTGATACTGTGGAGAGGTGGCTGAGCGGTCGAAAGCGGCGGTCTTGAAAACCGTTGTGGGGCAACCCACCGGGGGTTCGAATCCCTCCCTCTCCGCCATAAATACCGTGGCTGAAGTGTGAGGCGTAAGGCGTAAGGAGTGAGGCGTAATAAGGCTGTTTCCCCTCACCCCTAACCCCTAGCCCCCTAGCCCCTAGCCCCTGGAGCCAACATGAGTGAACCACGCAAATTCGCCCATCGGGCCATCAACGACACCTTGCTCACCCGCGAGTCCTGGAAGATCTTCCAGATCATGGCGGAGTTCACCGAGGGCTTTGAACAGCTCTCCCAGATCAAGCCTTCGGTGAGCATCTTCGGCTCGTCCCGCACGCAGCCCGGTCACCCGCATTATCAACTCGCCGAGGATATCGCCCGCGCGCTCTCCGACGCGGGCTTCGCCATCGTGAGCGGCGGCGGGCCGGGTATCATGGAGGCGGTCAACAAGGGGGCGTACGCGGGTAAGTCCCCGAGCATAGGACTGAACATCATCTTGCCGCATGAACAGGTGGCCAACACCTATCAGGACATCTCACTCAATTTCCGGCACTTCTTTTCGCGTAAAGTGATGTTCGTGAAGTACGCCTCGGCCTATGTGATCCTGCCGGGGGGCTTCGGCACGCTGGACGAACTGGCCGAGATCCTGACCCTGATACAAACGGGCAAGACCCGCCGTATCCCGGTTATCCTGGTGCATTCTCCATTCTGGCAGGGCCTGCTAGAATGGCTGAAGAACACCCTGGTGCCGGAGGGCATGATCAACGCCGAAGACCTCGAACTGTTCAAGTTGCTGGACAACGTGCAGGACGTGGTG
>JAMDBH010000156.1 GCA_023487615.1 Gammaproteobacteria bacterium | reverse complement strand
CTATGGTGGGGAAATACGTCCATCTCACCGAATCGTATAAATCGCTTTCCGAGGCCCTGACCCATGCAGGTATACATACCCTTACGCGGGTGAAGATTGTCTACGTGGATTCCGAGGAGATTGAGCGCAACGGCACTGCGGTGTTGGGGAACATGGACGCCATCATCGTGCCCGGTGGATTTGGGGAGCGTGGCATTGAGGGGAAGCTTCAGACCATCCACTATGCGCGCGAACACGGCATTCCCTATCTGGGAATTTGCCTCGGCATGCAACTGGCGGTGATTGAGTTTGCCCGCAACGTGGCGGGGCTTGCCGGAGCGCACAGCACGGAGTTTAATCCCGCTACGCCGCATCCCGTGATTGGGCTCATCACCGAATGGATGACGGATGAAGGGACTGTGGAGCGGCGCGACGCCGCCTCTGACTTGGGCGGGACGATGCGCCTGGGGGGGCAGAAATGCGCCCTCGTTCCCGGCACTCGTGCCCGGGCGGTCTATGGCAAGGACGTTATCACCGAGCGCCACCGTCACCGTTACGAATTCAACAATCGCTATCTGGAGCCCTTGCAGAAGGCGGGTTTGGTGATCTCCGCGAAGTCTATGGACGGGACCCTCGTCGAGATGATTGAGTTGCCCAGTCACCCGTGGTTTGTGGCGTGTCAGTTTCACCCGGAATTCACCTCCAATCCGCGCAGCGGCCACCCTTTATTCAGCGGGTTCATCCAGGCGGCGCGCCGGCAGCATGCGGAAGCGCCTCGTCAGGTGGCCGCGCTGTGAAGTTGTGCGGCTTCGAGGCAGGTCTCGACTATCCCTTCTTTTTGATTGCCGGCCCATGCGTCATCGAGAGCGAACAACTCGCCCTAGACAGCGCCGGTCAACTCAAGGAGATCACCACCAGCCTCGGCATCCCATTTATCTATAAATCGTCTTTCGACAAGGCCAACCGCACCTCCAGCAAAAGTTTCCGGGGCTTGGGTTTCGAAGCAGGGCTGCGCATTCTGGAGAAGGTCAAGACACAAATCGGTGTCCCGGTGCTCACCGACGTGCACGAGGATACGCCCCTGGAGGAGGTCGCCAGTGTGGTGGATGTTTTGCAAACACCTGCCTTTCTGTGCCGCCAAACCAATTTCATACAAAACGTCGCGCGCCAAGGCAAGCCCGTCAATATCAAAAAGGGCCAGTTTCTCGCACCCTGGGACATGAAGAACGTGGTGGACAAGGCCAGAGAAGCAGGCAATCAACAGATCCTGGTCTGTGAGCGCGGCGTGTCTTTCGGTTACAATAATCTGATTTCCGATATGCGCGCGCTGGCGGTGATGCGCGAGACTGGCTGTCCGGTGGTGTTCGACGCGACCCACTCCGTGCAATTGCCGGGCGGGCAGGGGGCGAGCTCCGGCGGCCAGCGCGAGTTTGTCCCCGTACTGGCACGTGCGGCGGTAGCGGCAGGCATCGCGGGCTTGTTTATGGAGACCCATCCCCGACCGGCGCAGGCCTTGAGCGATGGACCGAACGCCTGGCCGCTGAGCAAGATGGAGCGGCTGTTGCAGACTCTCAAGCTTATAGACAGTAGCGTGAAGATGCACGGCTTCGCTGAGCAGCAAATCTAATAAATACGGTTTACCGCAGAGGACGCAGAGAAACATTATTTTTCTCCGCGTCCTCTGCGGTGGCGATTTTATAAATCACAATAGGGTGCACAACGTACCCGATCACGCAGAAAGGATAAGAGTGTCGAAGATCAAAGAAGTGCGGGCGCGCGAGATCATAGACTCGCGCGGCAATCCCACCGTAGAAGTGGATGTGATAACGGAATCGGGGGCTCAGGGACGTGCAGCGGCGCCATCGGGCGCCTCCACCGGCTCGCGCGAGGCCATCGAGCTGCGCGACAATAATCCCAAGCGCTACGGCGGCAAAGGGGTGCAACAGGCCGTCGCCCACGTCAACACGGAATTACGCAGCGCGCTGTGCGGGCTGGAGGTCACCGCCCAGTCCCATCTCGACCAACGCATGATCGAGCTCGATGGCACGCCCAACAAGGCTCGACTCGGTGCGAACGCCATTCTTGCGGTGTCGCTGGCCGCCGCACATGCCGCGGCGCGTGAGGCTCGTCTGCCTTTGTTCCGCTACCTCGCCGGATTGGCCGGCACGGCCGGCGCGGCGTTGCTGATGCCTGTGCCGATGATGAATGTCATCAACGGCGGGGCGCATGCCGACAACAGCATAGACTTGCAGGAATTCATGATTCTCCCGGCCGGCGCGCCGAGCTTCTGCGAGGCGGTGCGCTACGGCGCCGAGGTGTTCCATGCCTTGAAAAAAGTCTTGCACGCCCGCGGTCTTAATACTGCGGTCGGTGACGAGGGGGGGTTCGCGCCCAACCTGTCTTCCAATGAATCCGCCATCCAGATTATTCTGGAAGCCATTACCCTCGCGGGCTACACACCCGGTAAAGATATCTACCTCGGCATAGACGCCGCCAGTTCCGAGTTTTACAAGGATGGCCATTACGTGCTGGCCTCCGAGAACAAGCGGCTCACCAGCGCGCAGTTTGCCGATTACCTGTCCACCTGGGTGGACAAATACCCCATCATCTCCATCGAGGACGGCATGGCCGAGGACGACTGGGCCGGCTGGGCGCTGCTCACCCAGCGCCTCGGCAAGCGCGTGCAACTGGTGGGCGATGATCTGTTCGTCACCAACACCGAAATCTTCAAGAAGGGCATTGCCGAAGGCATCGCCAATTCCATTCTCATCAAGCTGAATCAAATCGGCACGCTGAGCGAAACGTTGGCTGCCATTGCGATGGCGAAGCAGGGTAGTTATACGGCGATCATCTCGCATCGCTCCGGCGAGACCGAGGACACCAGCATCGCCGATCTCGCGGTGGCGACTCAAGTCGGGCAGATCAAAACCGGCTCGATGTCGCGCTCGGATCGCGTGGCCAAATACAATCAACTGTTGCGCATCGAGGAAGATCTGGGCGCGGAGGCCCGCTATGCAGGGCGTAGCGCATTTCCCAAGCTTACTCTATGATGGGCTTTGGGAAACGGTAAGGCGTGAGGAGTGAGGCGTGAGATCTGTAACTTTTTTACTATCGGCTTTTAACTGTTCACTTGATAGGGCGGCGGCCTAGACGATGAAGTGGTTGGTGACGATACTCAGCGCGATGCTGCTGTCGCTCCAGTATTCTTTATGGTTTAGCGATAGTAGCCTTATCTCCTCTTGGCGCATGAAGCAGGCCATAGAGACCCAGCTCCAGCAGAACAAAACCCTCAGGGAGCGTAACCTCGCCCTCGATGCGGAAGTCAGGGATCTGAAGACCGGCACGGCGGCTGTCGAGGAACGCGCCCGTAGCGAACTCGGTTTGATCCGCTCCGAGGAGACCTTTTATCAGGTTATTCGGTGACACCGGAAGCGACCCGTGATCCGTGGGTAGCCGGTTGCACACATCTCTCATTGACTGCAAAAACAAAATCGCAAACAAAGCCATGAGTTACTGGGCGGTGATACCGGCGGCCGGTGTCGGAGCACGCATGGGCACGGAGCGACCCAAGCAATATCTCTCCCTACGAGGCAAGCCGGTCATAGAGCATTGCCTGGATCGCTTGGCGGTTCATCCAAAGGTCAGCGGTGTTGTGCTGGCGCTGGGACAAGACGATGACTATGGTGCGCAGTTTTTTTCACGGCCGTTATGGAACGGCAAACCCTTGCACCGTGTAGTAGGCGGCGCGCAACGTAGCCACTCCGTATTGAACGCCTTGGTGCGCCTGGCGGAAATCGCCGAGCTTGATGATTGGGTTCTGGTGCACGATGCGGTGCGCCCTTGTCTACGGCATGCCGATATAGATAAGCTGATCGCCACTCTGGAGGGACATCCTGTGGGTGGACTGCTGGGTGTGCCGGTTTCAGACACGATCAAGCGCGTGGCGGCGGATCATCGTGTGGTTGAGACAATCGCCCGCTTGGAATTATGGCGCGCCCTAACGCCACAGATGTTCCGTCTCGCTGCACTCACCCGCGCGTTGACCGAGGCGATTGAGAGAGGCATCGAAGTAACCGATGATGCGGCGGCCATGAGTCTCACCGGTGCAGCACCGGTCATGATCGAGGGCCACGCCGACAATATCAAGATTACACACCCCGCGGATCTCGCTCTCGCGGAGTTTTATCTGACCCGGCAAGAGGAATCATTGTGAGAATCGGCCACGGTTATGATGCACATGCTTTGGTCCCCGGCAGAAGATTAGTGCTGGGTGGAGTGACCATTCCCTACGAGCAGGGACTGGCTGCGCACTCCGATGGCGATGTGCTTATCCATGCCCTTTGCGATGCGCTGCTCGGGGCGGCGGGGCTCGGCGATATCGGCCGTCATTTCCCCGACAGCAGCGCACAATATAAGGGCATAGACAGTCGCATCCTGTTGCGCCGCGTGCGAGAGCTGGTAAACGAGCGGAGATTTGGCGTTACCAATATTGATGCGACACTCATCGCACAGGCGCCAAAGTTGGAGCCACATTTTGACGCGATGAAAATGAACCTTGCGAGCGATATGAATATCCCCCCTGACCACATCAACATCAAGGCCACCACGACTGAAGGAATGGGATTTACCGGCCGCGGCGAAGGCATCGCCGCGCATGCGGTGGTATTGCTTGAATACAGGGAAAAAGGGAAAGGGGAAAGGGGAAAGTAGGCGGTCTCTCTGCCTGGGGAATTTCCATCATAGGCGCTTCAACAGCACATATACCGCACCGGTGCCGCCGTCCACCTGGCGGGCGGAGCAGAACGCCAGTACTTCATCGCGTTGTTGTAGCCAACCGTTCAGCTTGCTCTTCAAAACCGGTTGTTTGTGGCGCGAGCCATAGCCCTTGCCGTGGATGATGCGCACGCAGCGCGCGCCCATTGCCCGGACATCCACCAGAAATTCCGCAAGCGCCTGGCGCGCCTCGTCCACGGTCAGGCCGTGCAGATCCAGCTCAGCTTGGACAGTGAATTGGCCGCGCCGCAGCTTGCGGATCAGTCCGTGCTGCAGGCCTTTACGGCTGAATAACAGCTCTTCTCCCGTTTCGATCTCGGTAGGGTCGAATGCATCGGACAGCATATCGCGCATGACGCGCTGCTGCTCCAAGTGTGTTTGGCGTGGAACCGGTGACGGTCGTTTGCGCGGGTGGACGATCTTGTCGTGTTTCAGCGGTGTTACCCGCTGGGTTGCACGGCGAAACAGTTCACCCTCTTCATCAGAGAGTTGAAATTTGCGGGCCATGAGGGTCACATAGAGAACGCTGATCTCAGCTCCGGGCGAGAGATTTTGATTTGTCGGTAATATCACGCTGAGGCTGTTGCAGCCAATGGATGATCTCGTTTGCCGCAAGCGGCTCACACAGATAGCTGCCCTGTGCCATGTCGCAGCCCATATCCTTTAACTTTTCCAGCGCCTCCGCGTGCTCAACGCCCTCGGCGCTTACCGTGCGTTTCATATTATGCGCGAGCTCGATGGCGGAGCGTACGATCACCGCATTGGTTTCATCAGACATCTCTATGACGAATGATTTATCTATCTTGATCTGCTGCATGGGCAGTTTGTTGAGATAGGCGAGCGAGGCAAACGAAGCCGTGCCGTAGTCGTCAATGGAGATCTGTACCCCCAGATCAGACAAGCGACCCAGCACCGCTTGGGTGAGTTGGGGGTCGGCCAGAATCGCGGCCTCGGTGATCTCCAACTCCAGCCAGGAAGGAGGTGTGTTTAAACTTTGCAGCGCGTGGTTGATCTGTTCAAAAAGTTGATCGTGTTGCAGGCTCGCCGGCGAGAGGTTGACCGCGACGGGCAGTTTGATGTCCGCTTGATGCCATCTCTGGCAGGTCCTGAGCGCCTCGTTCAGCACCCAAGAGGTGAGCGGGTGAATGAGTCCCGTGCGTTCCGCGAGATGCAGGAAATGTTCCGGCAGAAGTAGACCCTGTCGTGGATGTTGCCAGCGTACCAGGGCCTCGACGCCGGTTACTCGGCCGGTCTTGAGGTCTACCTTGGGCTGATAATGGAGGATCAGTTCGTTGTGTTGGATGGCGTGACGCAATTCGCCTATCAATGTGATTTCATTCAGCCCTTGTTGATTCAGGGTGGGGTTGTAAATGGAATAACCGCTTTGGGTGCGTTTGGCGTAATACATGGAGAGATCTGCATGCCGCATCAAGGTGTCATTGTCCTCGCCGTGCTCGGGGAAGAATGCGATACCGATACTGGCGCCGATGATGAAGCTGTGCCCGTCCAGATTTAAGGGCTGCTCCAGTGTGGTCAATATCTTCTGCGCGGCATGGACGGCCTGCTCGGGGTTTTCTACACTCGGCAGCACCACGGCAAATTCGTCTCCACCCAGGCGGGCGATGGTATCCGATTCCCGCAGGGCGCCGCGCATGCGTAATGCGATCTGCTGTAACAACAAGTCCCCAACGTGATGACCGAGCGTGTCATTGACTTCCTTGAAGCGATCCAGATCCATCATGAGCAAGGCGACTGTCTTGCCCAGGCGCTGCGCAGTGACGAAGGCATGTTGCATCCGATCGTGCAGCAAGGTGCGGTTGGGCAGTCCCGTTAAACTGTCGTGCAGGGCTTGATGTTCCAGCAGCTCGCCCTGATGCACCAATTTCCAACGCATACGCTCCAGGTCTTGCCCCAGGCTCGTCACTTCACTGATGTTGGTGGGTACATCGAGTTGCTTGGTGATTTCGCCCATCGCCACCTGGTGCGCCGCGTTACCCAGGCGGCGTAAGGATCGCGTGATTTGCCAGCCGGAGAAGATGATCAGTGCGAGCGACAGCAGGCCATAAGCTAGCACCAGGGACAAGCCATGCTGGTAGGCGGTCTTGATTTGTTCCTGAGTCGGCTCCTCGTCATAACCGAGGCGCAGGACGCCGCTGATGTTGCCGTCTTCGTCTCGCAGGGGCACGGAGATGTAATAGACCGTGTCCCCGTGCTGACCAAAGAAAAAGTCTTCCTTGAATTCGCCGAGATCGGCATTAGCGACATATTTTGGATTTACTGTTTGCCCGTCAGGGGTGATGATCTGGGCGAAGATCACTTGTCCGCTCTGCAGGGCGCCGGAGACCATCTCTTCCGGCGATTTCTGCGCTATCTCCTGAGCAAACAGGACGGCAAACAGTTGCGAATTGGATCGCACTTGCTGGATAAACTGAGTTTGATAGCCCTCCTTAGTAAGGGATATCACGCCGTAGTATAGCAAGGGCACCAGGAAGGCGTGAATGACCAGCATACCGAGCAACATGCGCCCGGTGAGGCTGGCGAAGAACGCTATTACTCTATTGGACCTTGCCATAGCTTCGTGCCTACCTAAATGTCCGGCCGGGTGGCCGAGGTCTGCAGGTAACTCCCGTGATGATACTGGGTGTTCCAATAGCCCAGCGGCGTGTGAAAACGCCCGATCCAGGCAGTGGTTTCCGAGCTCAATAGCCAGCCAGCCTGCAGGCGTTCGATCTCGGCGTCCACTTCTCGGGCGATATCAACCTCGGCCAACACGCGCAGGCGCCCATAATCGGCCGAATAAAATATATCGAGCGCCGCATCGGGCTGGTTCTCACGGAGGGGATGCTTACTGTGTGGTATGGCCATTTCTTGAGACTCTACGTCCCGCCGTGCAGTGCCGTTCAACTCGGGAAATAAATAAATTCGGCCCATGCCGAGTGGCTTGCGCCGAATAAGAGTGCAACAAAAGCAAGTTGTCCAATTAAAAAGGGCATAAGAAAAGAGTGATGAGAGTAAGATTTTGTCTAACTTGAAATGTCCAGTATTATAGAAGGTTAGGCTTGTGGCCGTTGCGTAAACTCGACGGTAGGCAATCGTACACAATGGGCATATCTGTGGGGGACCTTTATCTTGTATCGAGTCAACGCAAAAAGCGAGCCAAGTTTTCATATATCGGCCATAAGCCTTGGATCTGAATAATGAAAATCCTAATTAGCAATGATGACGGCTATCAGTCACCGGGAATCCGTTGTCTGGCTGGGGCCTTGGCCAAGATCGCCGAGGTCACCGTAGTGGCGCCGGACCGCGATCGCAGCGGCGCCAGCAATTCGCTCACCCTGGACAGCCCGATACGCGCCATGCAGATGGACAACGGCTTCATCCGGGTGGATGGCACGCCTACGGATTGTGTGCACCTCGCCATCACCGGCTTGTTGGACGAGGAGCCCGATATGGTCATCGCCGGAATCAACAGCGGCGCGAATCTCGGCGACGACGTGCTGTATTCCGGCACGGTGGCGGCGGCGATGGAGGGCCGGTTTTTGGGTCTGCCCGCGCTCGCCGTGTCGCTGGTCGGGCAGCAGCACTATGAGACGGCGGCACGTGTGGTGGAGGTGTTGATCGGCCGCTTGCAGGTGGATCCGTTGCCCGCTGATACGATCCTGAACATCAATGTGCCCGATCTGCCGTGGGAGCAACTGGCTGGATTTGAGGCGACCCGCCTGGGACATCGCCACAAAGCCGAGCCGGTGCTGCGCATGACAGATCCCCGCGGGAGGACGATCTACTGGGTCGGACCACCGGGCACGGAACAAGACGCCGGGCCGGGCACCGATTTTCACGCCATCAAGCGTCACTTCGTTTCGATCACCCCCATCCTGGTGGATCTCACCCGTTATCCCGCCCTCGACAAGATCGCCAACTGGCTGCAAGGATTCTCCTTGCATCCCGCACAAGCCGGATTGCCGGTGAAGCCCGCGCAGGGACTAGAGCGATGAGTGTCCGCCATCAAGGCATCGGAATGACCTCCCCGCGCACGCGCGAGCGCCTGATACAGCGTCTGCTGGATCAGGGCATACGGCGCCCGGACTTGCTGGAGGCCCTGCGCAACGTCCCGCGCCATATTTTTATGGACGAGGCCCTGGCAAGCCGCGCCTACGAAGACACCGCGCTGCCTATCGGTCATGGTCAGACCATTTCCCAGCCCTATGTCGTTGCGCGTATGACGGAGGCGCTGCTGACGTCGGGCCCGTTCGGCAAGGTGCTGGAGATCGGCACTGGATCGGGTTATCAAACCGCCATCCTCGCCCAGTTTGCCAAGGAGGTATACAGCATCGAGCGTATCCAACCCTTGTTGCTCACTGCGCAACAACGCTTCAGGGAACTTAAGCTGCGTAATATCAACGCCAAGTATGGCAACGGCAGTCAAGGCTGGCCGGAACAGGCGCCCTACGACGCGATTCTGGTCACCGCCGCGCCGGCGACGATTCCCCCCGCCTTGGTGGAACAATTGGCCGAGGGTGGCCGCATGGTGATCCCCCTCGGCCGCCAGGGGACTCAAGAGTTGACCCTCATCACACGCACCCCCGACGGCTTAAAGAAAGAAGTGCTCGAACGAGTTAGCTTTGTCCCTCTGGTGGGCGGCAAGTAAAGTGCGACTATTCTCAGCCCTATATAACCGGACGATGCAATGGGCCAGGCATCGCCACGCGCCTTGGTTTTTGGGTGCGCTGAGCTTCGCCGAGTCGTCTTTTTTCCCCATCCCGCCGGATGTCATGCTCGCCCCCATGGCCCTGGCGCGTCCTGAGCGGGCCTGGGTTCTGGCCGCCCTCACCATGATCATGTCGGTATTGGGCGGTTTGTTCGGTTATTTGATTGGCTATTTCGCCTTCGAACTGGTTGCGCCACTTATCCAACGTGCTGGCTATTGGCCGGCCTATCTTCAAGCACGGGAATGGTTTGCGGAGTGGGGTTTCTGGGCGATCTTCATCGCCGCGTTCACCCCTATTCCTTACAAGATGTTCACCATCGCCTCGGGAGTGATCTCGATGGCGCTGTTGCCGTTCGTGCTCGGCTCTTTAATCGGACGCGGCGCGCGGTTTTTTATGGTGGCCGGGTTCATGGTGTGGGGCGGCCCGCGCATGGAAGGATTGCTGCGTAAATATGTAGACGCGATAGGCTGGTCGGTGGTCGCGTTGGCGGTGGCGGCTTATTTCATTTTGAGTACACGATGATTCGTCGTATAGCGTGGCCGTTGATGCTGCTGTTGTGGCTCGCCGGTTGCGGCGGCCCCATGGTGCTTGCCCCGGTGGATCAGGGCGAGGATGAACAGACGTATGCCGAGCCCGCACGCCGGGATTTTTATCATATCGTCGTACCGGGCGAGACCCTGTATTCGATTGCCTGGTTGTACGGCCAGGACTATCAACAAGTGGCCGCATGGAACCGGCTCTCGTCGCCTGACCGCATCTACGCCGGCCAACGGCTCCGGGTAACACCGCCCGACACTGCCGAAATCCCCAAGCCGGTAAAGGCCGCTCCTGCCTCTGCAGGCCCCGCACCTCCTATCTCCCCGCGTGTAGCAACTCCTGCGCCCCTTATCGCGCCGATCCCGGCCGATGATAACGACACGGCGCCGAGCGGCAGGGTGTTATGGAAATGGCCCGCGACCGGCCAGGTGCTGCCCGAACGTTCCGGCTCTGAAAAAGGCATCAGCATCGCCGGGCGGGAAGGTCAGCCAGTACGCGCGGCGGCGGCGGGGCGGGTGGTTTACAGCGGAAACGGCCTCAAGGGGCTCGGCGAGCTAGTTATAGTAAAGCATGATAAATCCTTTCTAAGTGCTTATGCTAACAATAAAAAAAGACTCGTGAAAGAGGGTGAAAAGATCGCCTTGGGACAGCCCATCGCCGAGATGGGGAAGAGCGCTTCGGAGCAGGTGCGGCTGTACTTCGAGATCCGTAAGGATGGCAAGCCGGTGGACCCGTTGCAGTATCTGCCCAGAAACAGGCAGTAGA